>JBAQCP010000001.1:0-9506 GCA_049294295.1 Gammaproteobacteria bacterium
CTAAATTGACCGATTCCTGTTTAAACTCGGCTGTATATTTTCTATTCTGTCTTGCCATTTTAAACACCTCTTCATTATTACTCGTAAGTTTAACAAATTAGTGTCTACAGGTGTGGGGCAAGATCATGCATCATCCGAACATGAAGTAGACCTTTGGATTAAGGAAAATGAATTAGTTGATTTTCCACTTATCATTAAACCTCCAATGTCTTCTGGTAGTGATAAAGTTTTTCACATTCCAGCAAATGGGAATTGGAAAATGGCGACCTCGTACCTCAGACAGTAGATTATTTAACTAGTATTGGTATTGTTGCGTTGGCCGGAGACCGCGAATGCATTTTATTAGATTATGAAAAAATTCGATACATGGAGTCGAAATTAGTTATCTGCGAGGGATAAATCAAGACTTTATATATAGGGAAGTTTAATTTCATCGGAAGCTTCGATTTGCCGCCATTTCTCCGACCTAAACTTTTTTTACACACTGGGATTTCAACTTCATAGGACTAATACCATCAATTTTACAATCAATATCATGATCTCCCTCGACAAGTCTGATATTTTTGACTTTAGTTCCTACTTTTACCACAAGTGAGGAACCTTTTACTTTTAAATCCTTTATGACAGTGACTGTGTCGCCATCATTAAGTGTTTATAATTACAATTCTATTTTTCAAATTAGTTCTACATTTACATATTTTTTATAAAATTAAAAAATCCTATAATTTAATGTAACTTTTTAACTACTTCCACGAGCGTATCAAATATGCGACCTCCGCTAATCCAACGCACGATTCCTATATTTATTATTTTTCGAGTAACTTTTGAGTTTGCTTCACAAAGATAAACAGTCACACCTCGTTTATGAAACTCTTCAATTACTTCACTGAATGTCTGAAGCCCCGTTATATCTATAAAGGGAACATCCTTCAAACGAAAAATAATATTTTTTGGGTCAGAATGAGTAATTGCTAAAGCATGTTCTATTTTTTCAGCTACGCCAAAAAAGAAAGGACCTTGTATAGCGTACACAATGGTGTCTTTTGGTAGGGTTAAACCTTTTGCTATTAATTCACCGTTCAACACTTCATGGTCTTGTTTTTCAACTGCAACAAACTGACTCATACGGCGAATGAATAGTAACATGGCTAAGATAACGCCCACATTCACAGCCACCACTAAATTAGTGAATATGGTTAGAAAAAAAGTTGTAAATAACACGAGGAGATCGTAACGAGGCGCATGTTTGGTCATATGGATAAAATGCGGGATGTCACTCATATTGTAAGCAACTACAAAAAGAATAGCTGCCAGCGTGCAAAGTGGGATGTCTTTTGCTAATGGCGATAATAGTATAATAACAAGGATTAAAAAAATTGAGTGTACAATGGCAGCAATTGGGCTATTTCCACCATTTCGAATATTTGTTGCAGTACGAGCAATTGCACCTGTTGCAGCAAAGCCACCAAAAAGCGGGGAGAAGATATTTGCTAAGCCTTGTCCAATTAATTCTTGGTTAGAATGGTGACGTGTCTTTGACATACCATCTGCTGCAGTAGCTGATAGTAGTGATTCAATGGCTCCTAA
Source organism: Gammaproteobacteria bacterium (assembly GCA_049294295.1). Classification (GTDB taxonomy): domain Bacteria; phylum Pseudomonadota; class Gammaproteobacteria; order DSM-16500; family DSM-16500; genus Aquicella. The sequence continues at coordinate 1,588 of JBAQCP010000001.1, forward strand.
GAGCGCAATGGTAAATGCAGGACCAATTAAATTTAAAGCATCCGCTAGTTGTATTGAAGGTAAATGAAATTGTGGCAACACTTGTGAAATACCACCGAAGGTGCTCCCAATAGTTGCAACGGTTTTAAATTGGAATACACCCTGAAGTGTTGTGGCGACCGCCATAGCAACTAAGGGTCCCGGTATGCGCCTTAAGAATTTTGAACTAAATCCTACTAAAAACAAGCTTAAGCATGCCAAGCTTATCGTCGCCAAATCAAGATTGGGTAGTTCTTTAATTAACGCTAATAATTTTAGATGAAAATGTGCATTTAATGGGAGATGAGTTGGTAACCCAAAAAAATCTTTCCACTCTCCAACAAAAATAATAACACCAATCCCGCTGGTAAATCCGACGATCACAGGATCTGGGATAAATTTAATAACATTTCCCAGTTTGATAATACCCATGAACAACAAAATAAATCCTGCAAATAAAGTAGCTATCTGTAAACCATCAATACCGTATTGTGCTGTGATACTGGCGAGAATAACAATAAATGCGCCTGTTGGTCCGGCAATCTGTACGCGGCTACCACCAAAAATCCCTACTATTAACGCTGATATGATAGCAGTATATAAACCCTGTTCAGGCTTTACCCCAGATGCAATCGCGAAAGCCATTGCTAAAGGCAAAGCGACAATACCCACAATTAAACCAGCAACTATATTAGGTAACCAATTTTTAAATTTAAGTAATCCTGCGCGATACGCTTCGATAATAACTATCATTGTGTACTCCTCTTCTCTAAAACTTTTTTTATCTCTCTTAGAATTACTGCTTGTATTATTATACGATCTCCGGGTTATATGTTACATCATAAACTACTACTTATTTTGCATATCTCACCAAAAAATCCTATCAAATTAATATGTTATAAATATCGCCCGGGCGTTGTGTAGCGCTAAGCGACTCCCAAGCCTAAATCTGCTACTCTTCGTCGATATATGTGTTAAACTTACCCAAAATTACAATAAACAAATAACTTATAAGCAGTAAGAGATAGATAATGACATTAGCTAAACTTTATAACTATTTATCAAGTGAGGGTAAGGCTTTCTTTGAGCCTATCCTTGGCATGACTGAAGAAGAGTATAAGCAGCTCAATATCGAATTCTCAAAGATAGTGGATAAAACAAGGTCTATACCAAAAGAGCAACGCTTAATTGCGGTCATTCTAATAAAGCGGTTTAAGCTAACTGATACTAGTATTAAGCATATGATAATGCCTCCTGACACTAGTAAAACAGTGTTTGCTAATTTTAAGGCAAAAGTAGAAGTAAGACTAGATACAGCCCTTGCAACGCTCCCCGAGATCGCAAAGAAACTAAACCAATCTCCTGCACCCATTTTTCACTCCGCACTTGTAAGTCAAACCTATATCAGTTTCGAGGATTTTTTTGAAAAAATAGTGTTTGCCATTGATCAGGGAAAAAGCCCCGACCTCATTTTGACCCATAAAGCGAGAGCGATGACGGCTGGTTGGCTAGAAAAGTATGCCGGTGAACCAGTTACTAGCAAAAGAAAGACAGGCCAACAAAGCTTTATTCAAATGGTTACTTGCCTTATGTATGATATGGATACATTCAATACGATGGATAGTTATCGTATTATTTACCTTTCATCAGTCCTTAATCTATATGTACACAATGCTTCTTATGCGCCTATGACGGGCTACGGAAAAGCGCAGCAGAGAGAAGTAGCTCACCCTTTATTGTATGCTCGCTCACAAGGCAAACATCCTCATGGGTTGCTGTTTAAGCATTTAACGCGTGATAAGCAAGGCGCTCAATGCTTGTTACCCAAAAACGAAGTTTTATATAAAGTATTGGCTACTGAAGTAAAAGGCTCGTTTACAAAAAATTTGGAGAAATATGATCAGCATGGATATCAAGCAGGCCCCAAAGCTAGCAAATTAGCTTATTTCTCATTACCGTTCGCCTATAGCGGGTTGCGAATAAATGCATATAGCTTCACTATTAAAGGTCTGGAATACTACTTAAAAAGTCATAAACCTGCTGATTTAATTAAAAGGATTAGTGAAGATTTCTTTCTAGATGAGCCCACGCTAAATAATGTACTCAAATTATCACCGACTGTCTTGGTTAATAAAGTTAAATATGTGCATGAAGTAGCGAGCGAGCTACGCATGAGAATGTCTGAACGGCCGTATCATTTTGATTTATATTTAGCCTTAACTAAATTTAGACGTGCTAACGCCCAACAAATATGGGCATTAAGTGAAAAGAAAGCCTTTAGCAACATTAAAGTGTCTTATGACCTTGCAACCAATTGCTTAGATGTTCAATTTTACCCAGATAAAAAAATAGAAGAGAACCAGAATTATTCAGAAGGTGTGACTAACGTTATCATTAATTTCTTTGTTGGCTTATTAAACCACACACTAAATCTATCTGGTTTAACTATTAAAGCTCATCGCAGACAAAGTTTTGCTTTTAATCGTATTACCGTTACAGCTACGACTAATATGTGTATGCGGGTATCGCTTGGTTATGAACCAGAAATTTTCATCACTTGCTTTCTGCAAACGCTAACAGTATTAAATACTATATTAATAGAATTTAATTTTCTCAATCGGCAAGATCCTAATTTAAGTGCCGGCTTTGAAGTAGTAGAAAAACTAAGAACTGAAGAAGCAAACAGTAGCTCAGGAACGCAATTTTTAAAAGCCATGCGTTCTACCCCGAATATATTGGCAGCTTGTGAAGATGCCGAAAATTCATTGAATGCTTGCTACAATAAAGAAAGCTATGAACAGGAAGCATTCAAGGCCTACATTGCACATATTGTAAGTGGTTCAATCAATACTACTCCCCATAAGAAACTTGGCACTAAGCTTAACAAGATTTTGAAAGAGGGGTCTAAAAAAGATAATATTCTTGTTATAGGTTTGTTGAATAATATCTTAAAGTTTACCTTAGAAAAAATTAAAGAGTCTGAGGCCATTAACTATCATGAAGAATTTATACATTCATATTCTCACATCTTAGCAAAGATAATTAAACTTTGTCATAAAGCAGAGTATTGGTTGCAGCATCATACAGAATTTACATCATCCCATGTTTATGCAAAGACGCTGTTACTGGTTGATGATTTAATAGAAAATCTAGTGGTATTAGATAGCTTGTTTATAGCTATGCAAAAAGAAAGTGTTGATCAATTAAGTTATCTATCGAAGTTAAGAGATATCGAAAAATCCTATACATCTAAGTCATTGGGCATTGCATCTAAAAATATTGATGTCTTCTTTACCGATAATGGACAGCAATCTTTAACAGCCAGTATATTATGCATGACGATGCAGATATTTGATCCAAAAGGTTTCCGTTCATTATCTGATAAGATTTTTACGTACGAAAAATGCTATTTCGAACTATTCCCTAACATTAAGGATAATATGGATTTAGTTTCCTCTAAAGAATTTAATAAAGCGCAGTTTGTATTGGTCGATATTCGGGAAATTGATAAATTTAAAAAGCAATACTCAAAAGCGGCACAGGCACAAATAATTGTCATAGACTGCACCCACAATCCATGCTTGGGTGATAGCGAATTAAACGCTATTTCTAATCAATTATTAAAAGATAATAAATGGGTAGTTATTGTTGGCAGCATGCTAAAGCATGAGCAGCTAGGCATGGATAAATTTCAAGCAGGTAAGTTAATTGTCTTGTCACCAAACAATATGCCATTAAAGGAAAATGTTAGAGATGAATTGGAATCAATAACAAAAGTTGCCGTGCATCCAGTCACTGCTTCCTATTTCACAATGATTAGTGAAATTTGTCGGGATAAAATACCGGTTCCAACTTTAAATGTCGGGACAATAGGGTTATTTAAAGTGGGTCAAAACTCCCATCGATCATTAGCTAAGGCTCACTCTTCAATCACCAAATGTTAATGTATATACCTCTAAGCCCGGCGCAGTGGATATAATCTTTAACGTATTACTACCGGCTTCATTGAGCTCAATGGCTGAGTAAATGGAATGTGCATCGACTTTTATACTACTATTAATGACATCTTTACCTTTTTGAGAAACAACCTTCTCCCCATTTAGCAGTAAGTGAACATTAATAGCCGCATTAGTTGTGTTGCCCATCACAATAAAAACTTTTCTAGCATAAAAATGCATTTCTATAGACGCGTTTTCTTGGCCAGATACAATCTTATCAGGCATAATGGCCCATCTACCTTGCAATGCCCAATCATTAATTGGCAGGTTTTTTAGGGTAGAGTAATATGATTGCACATCCTTCATCAATATTTCAGGACTAGAAAAATGTTCTGCACGGGCATACCCTAAATAGGTCTCTGGTGACTGTAGTTGAGAGGATTGAGTATCACTGGTAGCAACTTTTGTATCAATATGCGCTAAGCCGAGTAAATACCGAATATTACTTTCTGCAATATCGTAGTCACCCTCACCAAAATGGGCATAAACGACATTGCCATTTTTATCAATTAAAAAGTGTGCTGGCCAATATTGATTGGAATAATTGCGCCACGTTACAAATTGATTATCTAGGGCCACTGGATATTGAATTCCATCTTTAATCACTGCATTTTTCACATTACTCAAATTTTTTTCAAACTCAAACTCTGGAGAATGAACCCCGATAACTACCAATCCCTTTTCATGGTATTTTTGATACCAATCGTTCAAATATGGAATTGTTCTCATACAATTGATGCAGGAATATGTCCAAAAATCAATTAACACGACTTTATCTTTTAGATCTTGCATTTGTAGTGGTTGTGAGTTGCGCGTTTCAAGAATTGGGCTACGTTATTCGTACAATATTTTTATTAGAATACATTTCTAATGTGGAGCTGCGTGAAACCATTACCGCCACCACAAATAAGGTAGAGCAATATAATCAGCTATGTGATTGGGCATCATTCGGTTCATTGGAATTGGTGGCTAGTAATGATGAAGATGAAATGGAAAAAGCCGTCAAGTATAACGATATCGTCACTAATTCTGTTATCTTGCAAAACATTATTGACATGAGTGATGTCATTCATCTGTTAACGCAAGATGGGGCGCAAATCAGAGAGGATGATATCGCCTGTTTGAGCCCATATATGACCGAGCATATTAAGCGCTTTGGAGATTACTTCATTGATATGCAGCGCACGCCGGCCAATATAGTGAGTGCGAGTAAAACATTGGGGTTTGTTCGTTGGCGCCAATAGTCCATAAAAAATATTAAACCACACAGCTTGAAATGAAGGGTATTTGTGCTATCATAATTTGATATCATAGATGGGTATATAATGAATAAAGTGCACCGAAAGACGCTGGAAGCCATCTTTCAGCAACCTGTGCCAGTCACTCTTGAATGGCGACGAATAGAGTCATTATTTCAAGCAATTGGCGCTAACGTTATTGAGGGGGCTGGCTCAAGAGTGAGGTTCGAACTTAATGGGGTGATTGCTACTTTTCATCGGCCACACCCACAAAAAGAAGCCAAACCTTACCAGGTTCGCGATGCGCGAGCATTTCTTGAAAAAGTGGAGATATTACCGTGAATACAATGAATTATAAAGGCTACGCAGCCAGAATTGAATATAGCGACGAAGATGATTGCTTAGTGGGGCATATCGCGGGAATTAATGACGTAGTGGGTTTTCATGCAAGCTCTGTGTCTGAATTGCATGCTGCCTTTGAAGAGGCTGTTGACGACTATCTTCAAACCTGCAAAAAAGCAGGAAAATCACCCCAGAAGCCTTATTCTGGCAAAATCATGCTGCGTGTTCCACCAGAAATCCATGCGCGTGCCGCTATGCTGGCTGAGGCGCATGGTAAAAGCCTAAATTCCTGGGTGACGGATTTGCTTTCCAGCACCCGTTGATTTTGAGATGCGTTTATTTACAGTCAGTGAATGCTTATGTAGGAATTTGAGGCGAATCCCGGCATGGGGTGATGAATCTTTCTCCGACATGGCAGCTGTTGCAACAGAAAACTATATTTCCGGCAAAAATAAGTGGGAAATTGGTCGTGAAATTAAAAAAGATGAAGGCGCTTTACGTTATCTAGATAACCCACGTAAAGATGGTCGTTCCATCGATAACTACAAAGACTTTGACGATACAGAAGGCCATGGCGCAGCAGGGATTACTAACAAAGCATTTTATCTGTTAGCTACCTCCAAAGGCTGGACTGTACGCAAAGCCTTTAATGTCATGGTTAAAGCAAACATGAATTATTGGACTTCCAGCACAAAAACATTCAATGAAGCTGCTTGTGGTGTTGTCGCTGCGACTAAAGATTATGGCTATAATGTTGCTGATGTAAGAGTTGCATTTGCTAAAGTTGGTATTGATACTGACAATTGCTAAAGCTGATCTAAAAAAACTCCCGCAGATTCTTGCGGGGGTTAATATCCTGATTATTCATATAACCCTAATAAGGTGCGGCCCCCATCCTGGTCAAAAGGGGACAAATATCTAAAAGCTGACCCTTTAACTATTGATACTACTTTTTAATGTGCTGCTATCTCATCAGCTAATTTGCCAAACCATGCTCAAATATTATCTAGGTATAATTGCAAATCTCGAAACCGAAGCATTACCAATTGTCGTGAAAGCACCACCGGCATAAACGGTACTGCTAGTTATGGCGATACTATTTACATCGGCGTTCGCATTAGGGTTAAAGGCTGTGGCGAGGCCAGTACTCACATCAAGAGCTGCCAAGTGATTGCGGGTTTGTCCGCCAATATTGGTGAAAGCACCTCCAGCATAAATAGTGCTGGCACTTAGCTCAAGGACATACACATTGCTATTTGAATTTGGATTCCACGAAGTAGCAAAGCCAGTAGTCGTATCAAGAGCGGCGATAAAATTACGAGCCTGGCCCCCAATACTAATGAAGGGCACCGTTGCAAAAATATTTTTTATGGTTGTAAAATCCTCAAAAAAACTTTTCAGTTATTACGCAGCTATCCCAAATAAACTGCGGACAAATTGATTCTGTTTAACCACATCTTTTCCAATATAACGCACTTGACCTTTTTGAATCATGCGCATTGTTTCAATGCCATCAAGCGTGTTTCTTGCTGTTGAAAATGATTGATACCACTGTCGATATCGCGACTTTGATTTTGTACTCTTATGATCGTTTTCCATGCTGTTATTTAAATATTTAATAGCACGTAATTTTGTTTTATTTAATGCTACATTTTCAGCTTGCAACTCACTTAACGCAGGTGGAAATGTTGGACTTTTATCAACGTTAATTACTCTTGGGTTAATGGTATGTAGGTTATCAAGCAGTTTTTTAAAGAATCTTTTTGCAGATTGTTTGTTTCTATTAACACTTAACATCCAGTCTAAAGTGTTACCTTGTTTATCAATAGCTCTATATAAGTAATGCCAAACGCCTTTTATTTTTACGTACGTTTCATCAAGCTTCCAAGAGTCGCTCGTCATTTTTAAATAAGGCTTTGTGCGCTTATTAATTTCTGGTGCATATTCTTGAACCCAGCGGTAAATAGTAGAATGATCTAATGTAAAGCCACGCTCAGCTGCAATTTCTTTTAAGTCTCGATAAGATAAAGCGTAACGTGAGTACCATGTGACCAGCCACAATATCACATCACCAACCGCGTGCTTCCATTTGAATGGTTTTTTAGCATCTTTGTGCTTTTTGTTGGCCATGGATATTTATCTCAATTATAGTTAGTGGCATAGGCTAGCAGGAATTGATTTTTTTGCAACGGAGCCAAAGTTTGTTCCCGCTTTGTTTTGGCTGCTGTTATTAAGGCCGTTATATTATTTTTATTCATGCTGTTTTCTCTAATGATTCAATGATATTTTCTAAGCGCCCTTTAACCGCCTCATTCATTTCAAC
>JBAQCP010000002.1:0-12734 GCA_049294295.1 Gammaproteobacteria bacterium
GTCCCGCGCGTAGGCGCGGGATCCAGCGCTTTGTTAGCATTTGTTTTTTTATAATTTCCTGGATCCCGCGCCTACGCGCGGGACGACGCCCAAATCTTTCATTTTTATTAAAGAAAAGTTGATCGTAGGAGTTATAAGTACTACCTTTAGAGATTGTAAGAAAGGGTGTATGGTGGTGAGAGATTGTGATTGATAAAGCAGGTTATAGATACGGTGTTGGTATTATTTTGGTGAATGATAATCGTCAGATTTTCTTCGCTAAACGTATCGGCATGCTTGCCTGGCAGTTTCCGCAAGGCGGAATGCAGGAAGAAGAAACCCCTGAGCAAGCAATGTACCGTGAATTAAAAGAAGAAATAGGTCTCAACCCTGAAGACGTTGAAATATTATCGAGTACTAGACGCTGGCTACGTTATCGTTTACCGGGTCGTTTGGTTAGGCATTATGCAAAGCCATTGTGTATTGGACAAAAGCAAAAATGGTTTTTGCTGAAATTGGTAAATAAAGACGCTCAGGTGGATTTGCAGGCAAATAATGATCCAGAGTTCGATTCCTGGGCTTGGGTATCTTATTGGTATCCTTTGCGTCAAGTCGTGACCTTTAAGCGTCGTGTTTATGTGATGGCTTTAAAAGAATTTGCCAAAGTTGTTTTATCAAAACGGTTTTGGGATAAAAATATTAGTGAAGATGATCAATTAGACCCATCCGTGGAGGAATAGCCACACTTATGCTTACCGTATTAAGACAGATCATTCAGGAAGTATCTGATGCTGATGATTTTAATCAGGCATTGGAAATTATGGTGCAGCGTATTGCTAGTGCATTAGCAACCGAAGCTTGTACTATCTTTTTGTTGGATCGTTCGCAGGATGAGTATGTGTTGGTGGCAACGCATGGCTTGAATCCTGCTGCTGTTAATAAGGTAAGAGTGCCAGCAGGCAAAGGCTTGATTGGCTTTGTTGGTGAGCGTGAAGAGCCTATTAATATTGATGATGCATCGCAGCATCCACGTTTTTTACACGTTGCCGAAGTGCAAGAAGAGGCGTATCGCGCCTTTTTAGGAACACCGATTATTTATCATCGACAAGTATTAGGTGTGGTGATTGTTCAGCAACAAGAGCCTAGACGCTACGATGAATCTGAAGAAGCATTTTTAGTCACCTTGGCAACCCAGCTTGCCGCTATTATTTCACACACTGAGACCACCGGCGCGTTAGAGCAGCTATTACGCCCGACTAAAGAACCAGCCTCACACGAACTTGTTTATTCAGGTGTGCCCGGTGCGCCTGGTATTGCAATAGGTATGGGTGTGGTCGTATTTGCACCGCTTGATCTAGATACCATCCCTGATCGTGTACCTGAGGATGTAGAAGCCGAAATTCTTTTACTGCATGAAGCGTTAGCAACCGTGAAAGAAGATTTGCGTTTGTTAGGTGAGCGGTTATTTTCTTCGTTACCGGCAGAAGAGCGGGCATTGTTTGATGTTTATCAAGGGATTTTAGAAAGCCCCGAGTTAAGCCAAGAAGTTATTGATAATATTCGATCCGGCAATTGGGCGCCTGGCGCATTACGAACAGCCATTCAAGTGCATGTGCGTCGTTTAGAAAATCTTGATAATGAATACATGCGTGAACGCGCAGATGATATTAAAGATCTTGGCCGCCGCGTATTAGTTTGTCTGCAAAAGCATGAGAGAGCAGCACCACAATATGGTGAGCGCACCATTTTAATTGGCGAAACGGTGATGCCTACCGATCTTGCTGAAGTGCCAGAAGGCTGTTTAGCCGGTGTCATTTCTGCTAAGGGTTCATGTAACTCCCATGTAGCTATTTTGGCGCGTGCACTCAAAGTGCCAACCATTATGGGTGTGGGTGAAACACCCATTTACGAATTACAAGGCAAAGAAATTATTGTCGATGGTTATCACGGCCAAATTTATCTTTCACCTAATCCGGTTATTCGCGCAGAATTCGAGCGCTTGATTGAGAACGAGAAAAAGTTAGATGCCGAGTTAGATGAAATTCGTGATTTACCGGCTTTAACGAAAGATGGTCATCGTGTTGGTCTAATGGTCAATACTGGTTTGGGTGCTGATATCAGTATGTCTTTGGCTGCTGGCGCGGAAGGAGTAGGTTTGTACCGAACCGAAATCCCCTTTTTAATGCGTGATCGTTTCCCTTCTGCTGAAGAGCAGCGAATTATCTATCGACAGTTATTAGCTTCATTTTCTCCACGCCCGGTTATTTTGCGTACGCTAGATGTAGGCGGTGACAAGCCATTACCTTATTTCCCTATTAAAGAAGATAATCCTTTCTTAGGTTGGCGCGGTATTCGTATTACGTTAGATCATCCCGAGATTTTTCTTTCCCAGACACGTGCGATGTTAAGGGCGAGTGAAGGATTGTCTAACATGCGTATTATGTTGCCGATGATTACAGATGTGAGTGAAGTGGATGAGGCGATGCGGTTATTGCGCAAAGCTTATGTTGAAGTGCGGGATGAAGGCTATGAAGTCGATATGCCGCAGATTGGGGTCATGATAGAAGTGCCATCCGCTGTTTATCAATCTAGAAGTCTGGCCAAGCGTGTCGATTTCTTGTCGGTGGGTAGTAATGATTTAACGCAGTATATTTTAGCGGTTGATAGAAATAATCCACGTGTTGCTAATTTATATGATTCTTTGCATCCGGCTGTCTTGCGGGCATTAATTCAGATTGTTGAAAATGGTCACCAAGAAGGTAAGCACGTTAGTATTTGTGGCGAGATGGCGGGTGATCCGGCAGCCGTTATTTTATTATTGGCGATGGGTTTTGACTCATTAAGCATGAGCGCACCGTCCATAGGCCGTGTTCGTTGGATTATTCGGCATTTTACCCGCAAGAAGTCAGCGCAGTTATTGCATGAAGTGTTAGGGATGGAAAGTCCGGTGATGATTCGTTGTCATTTAGAGTTAGCGTTAGAGCGTGCGGGTCTTGGAAATTTAATTAGCGGCAAGGCTATTGTGTAGCCTGGATGTAGCACAGCGGAATCCAGGTTTGTTTATATTCCGCAAACCCGGATTCCGCTGCGCTACATCCAGGCTACATCCAACAAACAAGTAACCATTAACATCGGAGCCAATATGATCACCTACCCAGCAATCGATCCTGTCGCCTTTCATATCTTCTCATGGCCAGTCTATTGGTACGGCCTAATGTATCTAGTCGGCTTCCTAGGTGCTTGGCTCTTGCTTGCTTGGCGCACAAAAGTATCACCGCGCGGCTTCACGCAAGATCAAGTATCTGATTTAGTTTTTTACGGTGCACTAGGTGCGATCATCGGCGGCCGCCTAGGCTACATGTTTTTCTACGACGGCGCTGCTTTATGGGCCAACCCTTGGCTTATCTTGCAAACCTGGAAAGGCGGTATGTCTTTCCATGGCGGCTTAATTGGTGTGGTCTTGGCCTTATTTTTCTGCTCTAGGAAAATGCACAAACCGATGCTGGCATTAACAGATTTCGGCGCACCCGTTGTGCCTATTGGTTTGGGTGCTGGCCGTATTGGTAATTTCATTAATAGTGAGTTGTGGGGCAGGGTAACCGATGCGCCATGGGGTATGATTTTCCCTAACGGGGGTGCTGCGCCTCGCCATCCTTCCCAGTTATACGAAGCAGGGCTAGAAGGCGTCGCCTTATTTCTTATATTATGGATATACTCCCGCTATCCTAGACCGCTAGGCGCGGTATCTGGGCTGTTTGCTATTTTGTACGGTATCTTCCGCAGTTTTGTAGAGTTTTTCCGCGTACCCGATGTGCAAATTGGGTACTTAGCGTTTGGTTGGGTCACAGAAGGCCAATTATTATCATTGCCGCTTATTGCCATTGGGGTCGTTCTAATGGTGTGGGCATATAAAAAGAAGCGGGTGGTCACATGAAGCAATATCTTGATTATCTAAATTACATTTTAAAGAACGGTGTGCATAAAAATGACCGGACCGGTACCGGTATCTTGAGTGTTTTTGGTCAACAAATGCGTTTTAACTTAAGCGAAGGCTTTCCTTTGCTCACCACTAAGAAGCTATATTACAAAGGCATTTTCCACGAATTATTTTGGTTCTTGAGTGGCGATACCAATGTGAAGTACTTGCAGGATAATAACGTACGTATTTGGAATGAGTGGGCGGATGATCAAGGTAACTTAGGCCCTGTGTATGGCAAGCAATGGCGTGCTTGGGAAACAGCAGATGGCCGGGTTATCGACCAAATCTCCCAGGTGATCAATGAAATTAAAACCAACCCAGATTCACGTCGCTTAATTGTGAGTGCATGGAACGTGGGTGACTTAGATAAAATGGCACTGCCACCTTGCCATTTGTTATTTCAATTCTATGTCGCAGAAGGTAAATTATCTTGCCAATTGTATCAACGCTCAGCAGATTCTTTCTTAGGTGTGCCATTTAATATCGCTTCTTACTCATTATTGACGCATATGATGGCTCAACAATGTGATTTAGAAGTAGGCGATTTTGTCTGGACTGGCGGCGATTGTCATATTTATCAGAATCACCTAGAGCAGGTCGCATTACAGCTAACGCGCAAAACATTCCCTTTGCCTAAGCTGGTGTTTAAACGCCGCCCAGCGTCATTATTTGATTATACATTTGACGATATCGAAATCTTAGATTACGAAGCGCACCCACATATTAAGGGTGATGTGGCTGTTTAACGGTAGTATAGGACTATTTAGGTATATCTGACACTGTCATCCATCGCTACGCTCCGCTAGTGTCCGGTTAATCAAAATTCCTCGTCGTCCCGCGCGAAGGCGCGGGATCCAGGACAGGGGTGAGTCAATCCGATGGCTTGAGATTAAGCAAAAAAAGCTTTTTTGAAATATTTTTTACAATATTACGGTGTTGCAGTGCTCTGGATCCCGCGCCTTCACGCGGGACGACGAGGAATTTTGATTAACCGGACAGTAGTGCGCTATGCTCGGGATGGCAGTAAGTGGCGCGGGAACGACAGCGGTGGTTCGCTTCATCCAGGATGTGCTAAATTCTCTACTTAGTACACTTCTTATCATACTGACTCTTAATCAAAGGTTCTTCCGCCCGTTGAATATCCGCCACCCTATCAATCGTATTAGACCCACTAAAAATCATCTCACTATTTAATTCATTACACATCCCAGCCCGTCGATCAGAAAAATGAAATGGTGCACAACCAATAATAGTGAACGAAAGAATAGCGAAGAGTGCTGCGTAAGTAACCTGATGCATGAGATTGTCCTTTTGAGTATCTATCCTCCCATTATATTCTTTTACCCAAATCTTTTACATAGCCAGATAAGGGACCAGTGTGAGCCGGGGTGATGCCAGCACACACTAGTTAATCAGCTGCGCCGAAAAAAGGTAAGACTAATCAGACCCAGGCACACTACCGAATTAATACCGTCCGCCCCTGCCCAAATGTCTTATCATTCTTAGCTGGCTTCACAACAACCATTAAATTCTCAATTGCTTCATGAATCCCATTTAAAAGTTTCATATATTTAGGCGTATTAATCTGATCATTAGCAAGCTCACTAATCAATTGATTAATGAATTCTTTAATTGTTTGAAAGCGTTCTTTCCCAGACAAAATAGCAGACAATTTTTGATATAAATGTAGGCAGTTAAGGGTTTTGATTGCCGTTGGGCGTATGCATTTCGTTCGTTTGATAATGTCACTAATGCTGCCTTCTTTGGAGGGCGTACTATCTGTATAATCCATTTTCTGACAGGCATCTTCAAAGAATGACTTGTTGTCTTTTTGCATTTTGTGATTAATATACTTAGCCACAATATGCATCAACGAGATAATGATACATTTATCATGCACAGATTTAACATGTGCAGAAAGTTCTAGTTGCTCAGCAGGTCTTGCCCAAAAAGAAGAGCGATCTTTGACCATGGTTGGTTTTCTAGCGGCTTCCTCTTTCATAGGCTTGGTCATTTTCATGACTAGCTCATTTATTTCAGGTCGTTTCTGTGCCCGAATAAGCAGCTCATCCGAGATTCGGCTTAACAGTTTGATGCCATAGGTTAAGTAGTTTTTTTGAGTGCTAGGTGTTGCTTGAAGCGTTTCTATTTTATCGCGGTAGTTTTTCCAAAGCTTAATCAGTGTCTTATCATTGATATTTTCTTCCGTTAGCAATGCTCTCATTTTTATTCCCTCGTTTATAGTGTTAATAGTAATTCCTGTTTCTTCTAATAATGATTTTTTTAATAGTGCTTGCATGCGTTTTTTTAAGTAAGAAAGATCGTTAGCAAATAAAAATAATCGACTCATCTGTGCCGTAGGTTGGTTAGGCATAGATTTTATTATATCGTCTAGATCCTTGGCCTTATCGTAATGATTGATAATAGAAAGCCAAAATGGATTGTCAGCAATTTCACTTTTATGCGCATTGATAAGTAGTAATTTGATTTCATCGCAAGACAGGTGGAATAAAAGATTGCTCAAGTCTGATAATGCAGCAAATTTTAATTTTTTTGTGCTGTTTTCGAGCAAGGCATGGATTTTTTCTAAAATTTCTTTGCTGCAGAATTTCAGGTAGTGGTGCACGCTTTCTGCATCTGCGCCATTTGTTTCCAGTTGTTTTTCTGCTTTTACAATAGAAACAATTAGGTTCTTTAGTTCTATATCGCTGCTGGTCGTTGAGAGTGCTGGATGATTCTCAGCAAATATCAAATTTAATTCATATTGTAGTTTAAATTTTTTCTCAAATTCATTTAATCGATTAATGAAGAGTTTGATAGCATCATTATCTCCAAAGACCATGTAAAGCATGGAGAATAATTTTGCATATTTTATTTTGTTGCAAATTGATTCAAAATGAAGAGAGGATATTTTTGCATTGCCTTCTAAGTTTCTTTCTTCTGTTTGGAGTAGGTTGTATATGTCTTCTAAAATAGTACATAGCTCATGCATGTTTTTCTCGCCAAAGAATTGTGCGTAAAAATCTTTGTTCAATTGATTCCAGATATTTTTGGATATTTTGTTAGCTTCGGAAAAATATTTAGTTTCTCTAGCAATAGTAATTGCCAGCCAATTTTTAGAGGTATCAGTTGCTGTGCGCAGCATGGTTTTTAATAGCTGTGCATGTAAGAGTTGGGTAAGTGATGGCGTATCTAAGCTTTGAATAATATCTTCAAGCGAAATGCTCCATGAGGTGTTCATGATGATATTTTCAATGATTTTTTCTACAGCAAGTGCGTTTTTAATGGTTAATTTTAAATCAAATATTTTTCTTTGAACATGATGCATAGGATTTAGTTGAAATAAGAAATGACTTAATGCTTCTACGTCTTCCACTTCATCATGAGATTCAGCAAGTTCAAGCAAGTGCTTCGCCCTGTAAGCTTGCGCTTCTATCGTTGTTCCAAAAAGCTCTATGAGTCCAGCATATCCTTTATCCCACACACCTAATTCGCTTAATGCTTTTTGTATTTTTGGTGCAGTGGTTTGTCGGAATTTTTCAAATAATGGTTTGAAGAAAGGCTTTCCACTATAATGGTTGAAAAAGTGATAATCTTCTGGCAGCACCATATAGCTGTTAGTGATAAAACTTAAGCGTTTTTGTGCATAGCTTAAAATGAGACTTTCTTGTTCTTGATTATTCTCTTCATCATTTATTTCAACGAAAAATATGGATAAATTACTTTGGCTGCCATCACATGTTTTGATGTATTTTGTTAGGATGTCTTTGATCGCCGTATCTTGGCAGGCAGATTTTAAAGTGTTATGCCCTAATGCCATATTTAAATTTAATATGTAGTTTAGGTCGATAATCTTGGTATTTTGAACCGCATCTATTATTTGATTTTTTAGTAATTGTACACAGGCTTGATATATTGCAGCTAGCAGCCTATTTTTGTTGTCTTTTACAGTAAAGAAGGCATTTATTTTATATAGTAACTCTGGCAGCTTGATCAGATCTATCCGCAGCCCATCGGTTAAAAAGTATCGAATATCTAACGCCTTGTCTAATTTGTCTGAAATAGCTGTTTCAATGATTTCTTTTGCATTTTTCATTTGTTCTAGCTGTTGCGTATAGCCTGGGCTGATAACAAAGCTAGTTTCTGGACAAAAAACGACATCAAAATTAGTCAAGTCAATGGTGTTATCTAACGATATTAATTCTTGGGAAACATTTTTGATGTAGCTTATCAATGTTGCAAATTCGTCTTTCTTTTCATCGTAGATGTTATTTTCAGACATATCTATCCAAGGACGTCTTTGCCTTTTCGCAATATGCTTGTGTCTGGCTAGAGGTGTTCTTATGTCGCTAAGAGACAGAAGTGGTGCTTCTATATGATGAGTGATGAATGCCAGTAAAGATTTACTGTCAATGCTTTGTATTTTTTTAAGAGTTTCTGGTAACTCTTTAAAAAGGTTAATCATGTTATCTAATTGTACGCCAGATAGTGGATAAACAGTCGTTATGATTTTTCTAAAATGATTTGCTTGCTCTTGATTTAAGGGCCAGCTTTTTTGTATGAGGCCGTGAAGATGGTTTGCAATTGCAAGCACCACATCAGCCGTTGAGAAATAATCTTCATTAAAAAATTGTTTATTGAATAGATTGGCATTTTTAATTAATAGTGCGAGGTTGGTTATTGCATCAGGTTGTTCGGTATGATTAGTTAGGCATCTTTGAATTTCAGTGGCTAGGCGAATTTCAATCCTGGCTTTTAGAGATAGCAATTGTTCGTCCCAAGCTCTCAAATATTTTTGAAATGAAACGGCTGCAGGATTTTCTGCTAAATGAATGCTTTTGTTGGTTAGTGTTAGATGTCTTCGTTTTACCGTACCAATCAGTTTTTTTATTTTGTTAATTGGGTGAGTAGCATCTGACAAAGCATTTTGAACCAAAATGGCTTCCATGATGGTTTCATCTGACTGAACTTTGATTTGCAGTTCTGGAATTGTATATTCCGCGTATAAGATAACTGGATCATGATTGAGTCGTTTAGTTTCTTCTGAGATAGCGGCTAATTTCCACTCATCAGGGGTATGTCTTAATTTTAATTTTTCTAATGTTGCTAACATGTGTTCACTTGCCATAGAGTTTTTGCAATAAGCGCTAATTGCATCAATAAATTGATGAACCAGGTCGGGTGACAGGCTTCGTCTAAGTGCAGGTTTTTTAACGCCAGATATTTCTATCGCGCATTGTTTTTCAATGCTTTCCATGAGATGTGCCAAGACATCGTCACATTCAATATCCTGATAGTATTCAGCGCTCTGTAAGCGATAAATCATTGAATAAATAATTTGTTTTTTTAAATCGTTTAGCTGTGAGAGTAAATACTGAAGATATTCTGATACCAAAGTCGAATATTTTTTCTTTTTGGCCAATTCAGTCTGAATATTACTTTCCATGCTAGATAAGTGATTATTGTAGAAGTCTAGTAGATGATCACTTAGGTAGCCTGCTACATGATATTGATTCATCCAGTCTAGTTTTAAATTGTTTAATTGATTTAGTATCTGCTGGCATTCTTTTTCTGGGACGCCATGCTCTTTGCTAACTTTAATCGTGGTGGCTGCGATTTTTTCCCACATCTCATCTTTTTTAAGCAACGCTAAGTTTTTTGACCACCATGTAATCGTTAAATCTAACGGGAATATCTTTTTTTCATTTTGAATGAGGTCTTCGTACTGCGCCATGCTAGGTTCTTTTCCAGAAATTTGTTCTTTTTGTCTTTTTCTGTTTTCAAGTAATTTAGTTAATTGTTCAATTTCACTTCGTGTTAAGCCTACTAAGGGATCAGCATTGGCCGTAAAATTAATGAATTGATTAAGAAGAGTGGTTAGATGTATGGCTGCGGGTGTTTCTAATTCTTTTTGAATATTTGCAATTTGCTCGGAGGATAAGGATAGGTGTTTAGCTTTTTTTGCCCATGCTGTAATATGGTCCAGATCGAAGCTATGCACAATATATTCAGGGAAAGGTGCGCTTTCTTGGCCACTACTATTGCTACTGCTAGGAAAAGAATGGTTAGAGCTGCTCATGATAAAGATCCCTTTAATTATTCGTCTATGAATAAATTGCTCCTCAAGTATCCATATTAAAGAATCCAATCTTAAAGAAAGCTTAAATTGATCAAATTGGAGTCAATATTAGACATTTTTTGTGCAAAATGATGATGTGTGTTAGTATTTACGCTTAAGGATTGCAAAATGGGCGCTGAGCGCTTATTCTGCATGTAGATTTGAATGATTTTAGATCAATGGAATGGTAACTTATTTATTTATATAGGAAAGCCTAGTGGCTTGTTTGTAGGATTAAGATGGCAACGTTTAAAAAAAAGAAAGACCCATTTGCTGACCGGGAAGCTGAAAAGTATGAAAATCCCATCCCCAGCCGAGAATATATATTAGAGCATCTTGCTGAAAGAGGGCGTCCAGCTACTTATTGGCAATTGCATGATGAATTAGGCATTGATAATGAAGATCATGCTGAAGCCTTAAGACGGCGTTTAATCGCTATGGTGAGAGACGGGCAGTTAATGCGTAATCGCAAAGACGCTTATGGCCCCCTAGATAATATGGGTGTGATCGCTGGCCGTGTGATTGGCCACAAAGATGGCTTTGGCTTCTTTGTACCAGAAAATGGCGAAGAAGACTTATTCTTAAGCCCGCGCGAAATGCGCAATGTATTCCACGGTGATCGCGTGCTCGCACGTGTTTCAAGCGAAGACATGCGTGGTCGTCGAGAAGCAACGATCGTTGAAGTGTTAGAACATAACACGAAGCAAATTGTTGGGCGATTACATTCTGAGTCCGGTGCGGCTTATGTAGAATCATCTAATAAGCGCATCACCCAAGAAATTCTTATCCCACCTGATTCGTTAAATGGTGCTGAAGATGGCCAGATGGTCGTCGTTGGCATTACCACTCAGCCGGATAAACGTGGCAGACCGATAGGCGAAGTCATTGAAGTATTAGGCGACCATATGGCGCCTGGTATGGAAATTAGTGTTGCTATCCGCAACCATGATTTACCGTATATTTGGCCAGACGACGTTCATTTAGAAGCTTCTCGTTTTGAATCATTTGTTTCTGAGGAAGCGTCGACTGGTCGTGTTGATTTTAGAAAAATGCCATTTGTCACGATTGACGGCGAAGATGCTAGAGATTTTGATGATGCGGTTTATTGTGAGCCTAAAGAAAATGGCGGATTTACGTTATACGTTGCGATTGCTGATGTTAGCCATTACGTCCGTCCAGGTTCTGCTTTAGATAAAGAAGCATTCAAGCGTGGTAACTCTGTTTATTTCCCTGCTCGCGTTATTCCTATGCTGCCGGAAGAATTATCCAACGGATTATGTTCTTTAAATCCTAAAGTGGATCGTTTGGTGATGGTATGTGAAATGAGCATCCAGCCTAATGGCCGTATTTCCAGCTATAAGTTCCACGAAGGTGTGATTAATTCACACGCGCGTCTAACTTATACGCAAGTCCATGCGATGATGGAAAAAAATGATAAACGTATGTGCGAACGCTTCCCAGAAGTGGTGCCGCATTTAACGAATTTATACGCATTATTCCATATTTTGGTAGAGGCTAGAAAAGCTCGTGGCGCCATTGATTTTGATATGCCAGAAACCAAAATTGTTTATGGTAAAGATCGTAAAATTGAAAAAATTGTTCTTTATGAGCGATTTGATTCTCATCGTGTGGTTGAAGAATGTATGCTATGCGCAAACATTTGTTCGGCCCGCTTCTTGGCCAAAAATGAACAGCCTGGTTTATACCGTGTGCATGAAGGTCCGACAGAAGAAAAGCTTGAGAGTTTAAAGAAATTTTTAACAGAAATGGGCTTAACAATGCCTGCACATCGTGATCCGGTGCCTAAAGATTACGCGCAAATTTTACGTGCAGCAGTCGATCGTCCAGATGCTGGCATGATACAAACCATGTTGCTGCGTTCTATGAGTCAGGCTATTTACAGCCCAGACAATAAAGGTCACTTTGGTTTGGCGTATGATGCCTATGCACATTTCACCTCACCTATTCGCCGTTATCCAGATTTAATGGTGCATAGAGCCATTAAACAGTTGTTAACGCATAAAGTACCGCAAATCGGCAATTCAGAATATGTTCATGCGGGTGAGCATTGTTCCATGACTGAACGTCGTGCAGATGATGCAACCAATGAAGTCAAAGATTGGTTGAAGTGCGAATTTATGATGGATAAAGTAGGCCAAGAATTTGCCGGTAAAGTATCTGGTGTGACTAATTTCGGTATTTTTGTTGAGCTAATCGATGTGTACGTCGAAGGCTTAGTGCATATTAGTCAGCTGCCAGAAGATTACTATAAGTTTGACCCGGTTAAGCATGCCTTAATTGGTGAGCATTCCAACCGATTCTTTCGTATTGGCGACCCTGTTAAAATTTTAGTGGCACGTGTTGATCTTGATCAGTGTGCGATTGATTTTGTATTAGCAGAGGGTGCAAGAACGGGCGGTGGTAAGTCGGCTGGGAAAGAAAAAAGATCAGACAGAGCGCCACGTGATAATCGAGGTGGTCGGCCGAGCCGCAATAAAGCCGGTAAAAAGCCTAAAAAACGTAATGGTTCAGATGTTCAAGCAGCTCCTAAAGGTGATGCGCCTGCAAAAAAGAAACCGAAACGTTCACGTAAGAAAAAAGTAGCAGCTAAGTAAAATTTATGTGGCATGCCAGTAGCGTAGCCCGGCAAATCTTTTG
>JBAQCP010000003.1:0-5188 GCA_049294295.1 Gammaproteobacteria bacterium
GGGTTACACTACTCGCAATGACAGCAGCGACTCCATCTAGCTACACGGCTCCTATGCTTTATGCTCTTAACATAGTTGTGAGTAAGTGTTCAGCATGTCCTAGGGTAGTCTTTTTTTATTTATTTAATAAGCGGACAGGAGTCCGATTAAGCCCTAGTTGATCAGGGATGAGCGTCTAGGGCGGTTAAATAAATAAAAAAAAGACTACCCTAGGATGTGCTGAACTGCTGTCGAAAATCTCAGCAAGAGTCTCAACAAGCTATACCTGTGCAACAGCTAAACACCCCAGCGTATTTTTTCATTTTTTCATTTGCACCAAACCAAAATCTAGTTTACTCTTCAGCACTTACAAATCTGGAGAGATGGCCGAGCGGTTGAAGGCGCACGCCTGGAAAGCGTGTATACGTTAATAGCGTATCGAGGGTTCGAATCCCTCTCTCTCCGAATTGAATCCATAGTAGCGAGCATTGGTCCCGTCGCGACGATAAGTCGTGAACCCCGCCAGGTCCGGAAGGAAGCAACGGTAGCAACTGATTCGAGCGCCGACGTGTGGCTGGTGTTCGCTACTCTGGGTTCTTTTCATACCCCTCTCCCTCAAGCAATAGTAGACATTCTAAATTCAAGATAATAATCTGGCATTATAACTCACCTTTAACGCTGGAGATTTTACGCATGGCATCAACGAGAAAATCGATCAGCTCATCAAGCAATAGCGCACCCTTATTGGTCAACGAGTACACCCAAATAACCCAAGAAATTAGCAGCAGACTGACCCTCCTTCAAGAACATGCGGCGATGCTAAAAAAAAGCAGCGGGCAATATTTATTAGAAGTCGGTTCAGAAAAAAAATCTGGTCTTTCAGCACAGATAGTGGCATTAAACCAGGAAATCGATAAAGAAATTAATGCCGTACTCGCGAGCATACAAATGCTAGCGAAAGATAATCAAAAAGCTGCCATTTCAAAACCAGACGAAATGGAATACCGCACCTCTCTTCATAAATCTGTCACTGCTGACTTTATTAAAATAGTAGAATTAATTGCTAGAACTCAGCTAGACAGCCAAACTAAACAAAAAACACTTGTCAGTCATATGTTCGCCGCCTACAAACCGGCAATATCTGAAAATCCTGAGCAAATAACAAGCTCCGCTGAATTGATCAACATGATCCAAACAGCGATGGTAAAATCAGATCAGGCTCACCAAGCATATGGTTATGTCAAAAAGAAACATGAAGGCATACAAAAAATTGAACACGGCCTCATCGAACTTCGCGGCCTAGCGTTACAACTTGCCATATTGGTAGAAGCACAAGCGGAGCAAATTAATCTGTTAAATGTCAATATTGGGCAAATTAAATCTACGATTAAAGACGGGAAAACAGAGTTAGAAAACACAAAGCGGTTTGGGCCGAATTAGCATCACAACCCTGATAAATCATTTGAACACCGCCTCAAAACCAAGTATTTTGTTGCCTAAGCTATCAACTGAGGGTGTAAAGCATGAGCTATCAAGTATTAGCGCGTAAATGGCGTCCCCGCAATTTTCAACAAATGGTCGGGCAAGAGCATATTTTGCGCATGTTAGCGAATGCACTTGACCAACAGCGCATACACCATGCTTATCTTTTCACCGGCACCCGCGGTGTAGGCAAAACAACCATTGCACGTATTTTTTCCAAATGCTTAAACTGTGAAACAGGCGTGACATCCACCCCTTGCGGCACCTGCAATACTTGCGCGGCAATTGATGCTGGTCAATTTTTAGACCTTTACGAGGTTGATGCGGCTTCTCGCACGAAAGTGGAAGACACGCGTGAAATACTCGATAACGTCCTCTATCCACCCTCCCAAGGTCGTTATAAAGTTTACCTCATCGATGAAGTCCACATGCTTTCCAATCACAGCTTTAATGCCTTATTAAAAACGCTGGAAGAACCGCCTGAGCATGTTAAATTTTTACTCGCAACGACTGATCCTAAAAAATTACCGATCACTATTTTATCACGTTGCTTACAATTTCATTTGAAACGCATTACCCCAGAACATATTGCAAAACATTTAGAACACATTTGTGCAACAGAAACCATTGCCAACGAATTACCGGCGTTAGAAAAATTGGCGCACGCTGCAGACGGCAGTATGCGGGATGCCTTAAGTTTATTAGACCAAGCGATTGCTTACGGTCAAGGCACTGTTAAGCAGGCAGATGTGTATAGCATGCTAGGCAGCATGGCTCAAGACGATTTAGCCCCGCTAGCCCTAGCACTAGGCGAGCAAGATGGCAAAAAACTATTTGGGCTCATTGCACAACTAAATGAACGCGCGCCTGATTTTCATCAGGTATTAGAAGAGTTAATTAATTTATTCCACCAAGTCGCAATGACGCAAATTGTGCCTGAATTACCAGCAGCTGATATTATAAAACAACTAGCTGGTACCTTTTCAGCAGAAGATATTCAGCTTTACTATCAAATTGCACTCTTGGGTAGACGCGATTTAGCCTTAAGCCCGACACCTCAGCAAGGTTTTGAAATGACCATGCTGCGCATGCTGGCGTTTAAACCAGGCACTGTTGTCACAACGACTACTAATAGCCAACCAGCAAAAGCTGCCATTGTCACAACTACACCCGCGGCTGTTGCAACAACCGCAGTTGCACCCAAACCCACCATAGCAGCAACCGATTCACTAGAATGGTGTGAGCTACTACCCAAGTTGGGATTAGCTGGCATGGGATACGCTCTTGCTTCAAATTGCACCCTTGAAAAAATAACAGACAATCGAGTGGACCTTGCACTCTCTTCACAACATCAACCCATGCTCAATCCTAAATTAAAAGATAGGATTGCAGAATCACTTAGCCGGGTGTTGAACAAAGCCATTCAGCTGGAAATTAAAATTGTTGATACGATTGCATCGGAATTAAACACACCGGTAAAGCAATCGCAAGTAGAGCAAAACCAGCGGTTAGCAAGCGCTAAGCAGACGATGTCAGCAGATCCGCAGGTAAAGAAGTTTATTGAAGCGTTTGATGCAACGATGGAAGTGTCGTTGGTATAGAGGTAATATAGTGTTAACATTTTTTAAATCGTAACGGAGCTCACAATGAACAAACCAACAGAAAAAGTCGGCATGAATGAGATCATGAAACGTGCTCAGGAAATGCAAAAAAAATTACAAGACATCCAAAAGCAAGTTGCTGAAATGGAAGTGATTGGTCAAGCAGGTGGCGGCGCCGTTAAAATCACCATGACTGGCCAGCATTACGCTAAAAAAGTTGTGCTCGATCCTAACTTAATGAAAGAAGAAAAATCTATCATTGAAGATTTAATTGCTGCCGCGATTAATGATGCAACTGACAAAATCGAAAAAAGCTTACGCGACAAAATGGGTGGTTTAGCTGGCCTTAAAATGCCGGATGGCTTTGAGTAAAGCATGCGCTTTAGCCCGCTACTCGAGCAACTGATTGAAGCATTGCGCTGTTTGCCGGGCGTTGGCCCGAAAACGGCGCAACGCATGGCGTTGCAGCTGCTCACCCGCGGCCGTCATAATGGCAAACATCTCGCGCTAAGCTTGATTGAAGCCATGGATAAAATCCAACATTGCCAATCTTGCCGTATTTTCAGTGAAGTCGCCTTTTGTGAAATATGCACCTCGCATCATCGCGATGCCTCTCTACTTTGCATCGTCGAAAATCCCATTGATGTCACTGTATTGGAACAAACCGGCAGCTTTAGAGGTAAATATTTTGTGTTACTCGGCCACCTCTCCCCCCTTGATGGCGTAGGCCCTGAGGAAATAGGCATCATTCAATTAAAAGCACGCTTTGAAGCAGGCGACATTAAAGAAACTATTTTAGCGACCAATCCCACCGTCGAAGGTGAAGCAACCGCACATTATATTTCTGAATTAGCCAAACAATTTAACATTAAAGTCACGCGCATTGCTCGCGGTGTATCCATTGGTAGTGAACTAGAATACAGCGATGCCAGCACCTTGAGTCATGCTTTAGCAGGTAGAGAAATTGTCTAAAATTTTTTTTCGTATTGTTGTTAGCTTTACCCTTTTCCTTTCGAACATCGCACTAGCAGACCAATTAATTGTCGAACCTGAAATGGGCAGAGAACCGCTCATCAAAGCCATTAAACAAGCAAAATACTCTGTTAACTTAGTGATGTACGGCTTCACCGATCAAACTTTATTAAATGCCATCCTGGCGCAAAAAACGAAATCGCTAAAAATTATTTTAGAGCGCAGCCCATTTCGCGCTAGAGATGAAAACACCCAAACGATACGTGCATTCGATCAACATCATATTGATTGGCAAGGATCAATTCCTAATTATCGCCTAATTCATCAAAAGACGCTGATCATTGATGATAAGCAAGCTATTGTGATGACCTTTAACTTTACCCATTCTACCTTCAAAAATACGCGTAATTTTGCCCTGGTTTTAGATAATCCTGCACAGGTTAGAGAAATTAAAGATGCGTTTAATGCTGACTGGAACCACAAAACAGTATTAGGTAAAAGTGATGAATTTATCTGGAGCCCAGATAATAGCCGAACTAAATTATCTAATCTTATTTTATCTAGTCATTATTCTTTAAAAATTTATGCACAACAAATTAGTGATTATCAAATAGGTGGATTATTAGCAAAAGTCGCGCGTAGAGGTGTGACAGTCCAAGTGCTTACCTCTGCTCAAATGCCAGAGAAGCAATCAACTTATTTTTCCCGCAACGGCGTGATCATTCGACATAGCAAGCTCTATATTCATGCAAAAGCAATGGTCATTGATAATCAAACTGCCGTCATTGGTTCGACCAATTTAACCAGGCAATCGATGGATGATAATAGAGAATTATCCGTCGTGACTCACGATAAAAGCGTGATCAATGGATTGAATGATACGTTCAGCAAAGATTGGCAAGCGGCGGATGATCGCTATTTAACGAATGCAGGCAGATCCTTGTCAGATAAGAAAATGCTGCGCGATGGAGCAAAAACACTTAGCTTGCTAATCAATCAGCTCGATAGCATTTATAATAAGAAAACCAAACATTAATTGAGCCCGGATGACCACAGCTGTCATTCCCGCGAAGGCGGGAACCCATCCACAATATTTCCTGAGCTTTGTTGTTACACCATCTTATTAGCGGGATGGGTTCCCGCCTTCGCGGGAA
>JBAQCP010000004.1:0-7252 GCA_049294295.1 Gammaproteobacteria bacterium
AAGAGCCCCGGCAAAAGATTTGCCGGGCTACATATTTATCAATAAGTTATAGTTTTTTTACCTTAGGCCGATAAAAAAACTGATATAATTAAATTAGTACTTATGTACAAGGATGATTTAAATGAAATATTTGCTGGCCTGCTTAACGCTATTTGCCACCCTCACCTTAACTAGCTGTCTCACACCGTATGGTCCATACGATACGATTTTAGGCGGTTATACAGACAGACTTATTAACCAAAATACGGCCATCGTTAATATTAGCACTACCCGAATTAGCGGTAAAAACATGGCGCAGAGCTATGCGCTTTACCGAGCCGCTGAAGTGACCATTGATAATGGGTACGATTATTTCATTATCGTCTCAACCACTCACTCCAATCGAAATGTGCGCGTGACTGAGCGTGAAAATTATCATGGCTATAACACTCAGCCTCCACGATTATACAACGCCTTCCCACGCAGCTTATCTTATAGCGGCTATCGCATAGAAGGGTCTCGCTCTCCACAAGAATGTAGCAACTCCAGCGGTTGCATGGTATATGGGCCAACCATCGTGATCAAGATGTACAATGGTATCGTACCTCATGCACCTGGTGCATTTGATGCGACTGATATTATGGCGCATTTAGGGCCTTACACTTATAATCAGCACTATTAGTCCTATCATTAGGTTAAAAACCCCCGGGTTCCCAACGGTCACCCGGGCTACATTTATAGCAATGACCACCTATTCAAAGATGACAATAACCTATCCAAAGCTTATAATAGAGACATAAAAAATAATAAGAGCCTAACATGGTAAAACCATACAACCATATAGGCACACCTGATGCCTTAATCTCACACATTAAGTCTGCGCGCGGAGAAGCCGACGCTGCATTATTAGCATCCGCCTTCAAACTCATTCCGGATAAAGACCCGCTCTTCTTAGAAAAGGGCTTAGCCATTGCAGATATTTTATTAACGCTTGGATTAGATAGCGATACACTAGCCATCGCCCTACTCTATCCCACCTATCAAGCTCAAGAAATTACGCGTGAGATGATTAGCGAGCTCTTAACAACCGATGATGGCAGTAAGCTCATGCGCGATGTTTCTCGTATGAAGTCATTACACAAATTACAAAAATCTAGTCAGTACAATGCGCAACAATCTGAAAATCTGCGCAAGTTATTATTAGCCATGGTAAGCGACGTACGCGCCGTACTGATTATTTTAGCAGAACGGTTATGGCAGTTAAGGCATGCAAAAACACTAGAAAATTCTTTACAACAGCGATTGGCTAAAGAAACATTAAACATTTACGCACCTCTTGCTAATCGTTTAGGTGTTTGGCAGTTGAAATGGGAAATGGAAGATTTATGTTTGCGCTATTTGAAACCATCTGTGTATGCTGATATTGCATCTGGCCTTGCGTCACGTCGTCAAGAACGTGAAAAACATATCGCCGACTTGATTGCTACGCTCAATTCATTATTAGAACAAGCCCATATTAAAAATTTCTCGGTCACAGGCCGCGTCAAGCATATCTATAGTATCTACAATAAAATGCAGCGCAAAAATATCAGCTTAGATAAAATTTATGATGCAGGTGCTTTGCGTGTCTTAGTACCAGAAATTGAAGATTGCTACACTATCTTAGGTGTCATACAAAATAAATGGGATCAGGTGCCTGAAGAATTCGATGATTATATCGCCAACCCCAAACCTAATGGTTATCGCTCTATTCATCTAGTCATTCTTGATGAATACAATAGGCCCATTGAAATACAAATACGCACCAAAAAAATGCACGAAGAATCAGAGCTTGGTGTCGCCGCTCACTGGCGATACAAGGAAGGCGTCCTTCAAACCAGTCATTATGAAGCTAAAATTGCTTTGCTAAGACAAATTATGGCTTGGCAAAAAGAAATCGCAGTGGATGAAAAGCCAACTGAAAAACTCACTGACTTATTTGCGGATCGTGTTTATGTTTTCACCCCGCAGGGTGATGTGATTGATCTTGCGCAGAGCGCGACGCCATTAGATTTTGCTTATCACATCCATAGCGAAGTCGGACACCGTTGTCGCGGCGCTAAAATTAATGGGCATATTGTACCGCTTACTTACACCTTAAAAACCGGTGATAGGGTCGAAATATTAACCGCACGCGAAGCCAACCCGAGCCGAGACTGGGTTAATCCACAGCTAGGCTATCTCAAAACAGCACGCGCTCGGGCAAAGGTCATGCATTGGTTTAAAATTCATGATAGCGCCTACAATGTTGCTGAAGGACGCGATATATTAGAAAGAGAAATGAAACGTCTGCGCATTCAAGAAAAGCCAGATTTAGATAAAATTGCGGTAAAATTGAATTATAAGACTAGCAATGATTTGCTCGCCGCTTTAGCAATCGGTGATATTGGCGTGACTGCTATTACTAGCCAAATACAAAAACCCATCATCGCGGCGCCTACGTATACGATGGTTAGGGAACAGAAAAATGAACCGACTAACCAGATTAAGATATTAGGTGTCAATAATCTCCTAACCCAAATTGCCCGCTGCTGCAACCCCTTACCTGGGGATGAAATCATTGGCTATATCACACGTACTCGGGGTGTAAGCATTCATAGACAAGGCTGCGAAAATATTTTGCATGCGGGTGAATCCAATGAAAACCGTTTAATTAGCGTCAGCTGGGGCGATAAATACGCTGAGAATTATCCAGTCGATCTAATCATCAAAACATTAGATAGACCAGGTTTATTACGTGACTTAACGGGCACATTGGCAAATGAAAAAATAAATGTCATTGGATTACGCACACACAAAAATAAATCGACTGCCGAAATAGACATTCATTTAAGTATTGAGATTGCGAGCGCCCAGTTATTGAGTAGAACAATGGATTTACTAAAACAGTTACCGGAAGTTATTACCGTCATTCGGCGATGAGTGATATGCGTGACCCTCGCGTACACCCCAAACGAGACTTAACAGCTCTCTTTTAATCGTATCAGAATATCCTGGCTTATTTTTCGTTAGCTCATCTATTTTATCGAATTTATCGACCAAATACGCTAATAACTCTTTCGTCCCATTCTCAACCATATAATCAGAAACTTCTTTTTGATTGTCATTAGCTTTAAATGTGACAACACCACCGTTTTTATTGGCGTGATAAAAAAGTTGGGTAAATCTCCCAATAATCTCACGATCATCCATCACCATTAGCGTGTCAATGAAGCGCTTAACATCGAATATTTCTGTTCGGGTAATGATGGCAGATGTTTGATTCTTTTTGCGTTTTGTGAAGAATGGCATGCCTGTCTTCCCTTTTAATCCTTTAAGTAATTATACCTTAAATTTTGGATGTAAAAGGAACTCGACGAATATGTAAAATAAATCAAGAGATTAAAAAACTAGCACTCCTCGTCGTCTCGCGCGAAGGCGTGGGATCCATGAGCGGGTCAAGTGACATTTTGTTCTGGATCCCGCGCCTTCGCGCGAGACGACGAGGAGTGTTGGTTAATGAACGCTAGCGCACATTTACATACCGTTCGGAAATACATACCTCGCAACTGCATCACTCTGCCTGATACCTTTAAACGCTCCAGCATACTCATTCAACATAGCCAACGTTGCCGCCAACCGCTCTCTAATATATTTATCTTCCTCACTAACCGGCTGCTCTTCGTTCAACACATTCCCAACAAATCGAATAATGACATGCTCAGGAATATAACAAAGCCGGCTATTCTTATAAGAACTCATACGCAATTCAGCGACAGGGTACGCACCCCCAGAACTGGAAGACACCCCCACAATCAATGCTGGCTTATGAAATAATTCTTTATTCGAACATAATTGAAATAAATTCTTTAGCTGCCCGGGCACCATACCATGCCATTCAGGTGTAACGACGATAATAGCATCGGCCAGGTTCAGCTTTTTAGAAACAGCTGCCCAATCAGCATTCCACTCAGCACCTTCAGACCAGATAGCTTCATCCCACATAGGGAATTTGTCTTTTGCCAAATCTATTATTTCAATATTTTCTTTTGCTGTATTTTTCAATAACACATTAGCGATATATCTAGCCACTTTACCAGACTGAGAATTTTCTCGCGTGCTACCACTGATAACGGCAAACTTATGAGTAGACATTCTCTTTCCTTAATGCACCAACTCTTGCTGAAGACCTGCCACCACCCAACGACCATGCACATCATTACGGGTAAAGTGCCAAACTTCCTCAAAGAAATTAGCAGCATCTTGGTTTTCTTTGATTTTTCCTGAGAACTGAACGCTTGCCACCAAATTTTGCGCCTCTAATACCTTTGCATCTAAATTCAACACTAGCGTTTGATTTTCAGCATCGCCACGCTCTTCTAATTGCATTTGAATTTCTGCATAGACTTCAGGGCTGGTAAACTGGCGTAAATCATTTAAATCTTTTTGATCATACGCAGCTTGTAACCGATAAAATGCAACGCGTGCATCACGAACAAAAGTGTCCATATCAAAATCATCAGCCTGTGCAGGCTCTGCGAGATTTGCTGAAAACAAAGGTGAGGTTAATGGCTGCTGTTGTTCGAATGTTTGTGGTCTTTGCATATGATAATTATTATTTGCAGACGCCATTTTTCTTTCTAATGACCCTCTAAATAATCTAAACAACGTCATGCCGATAAATGCAATTGCGAGCCATGCTAAGATACCGCTGCCTAAACCATGCCCCATTAACAAGCTACCCAAAATACTACCGATAGCAAGCCCTGCAAGTGGCGCTAACCATTTACTTTTATTGGCAGCCATATTCGCCCGAGGTGCTGCAAATGCTTGTGGTCGTGAAAAACTATTCATACTTCTACTCATACCAAAACTTCTACCACCACCAAAACGCTTTGCGGCTGCATCATTCGCAATTAAACCAAAAGCCAGCATTACTGACATAAATAAGACAAAAAAAGTACGCATGATCACTTCCTGACTATTAATAATTACGTGGATTATACCCGGATTTCCCTTTAACTGACAGCATGGTTTAAGATAGACTGATGTGAAGGATAAACTTACTATGGCTACACAAATGCAAATTCGGAAAAAATGGATAATTAATGCATTCTCATTATCCATTCTATTGCATTTGTTATTTCTATTTAGTTTCTCTGTTATTTTCTTTGTTCCTGAAGAAAATAACAAAGTGCCTAATGATTATGTACCGGCTTATACCTATCATGGCGCAATTACACCTACCTCTATTCCTATTGCTAGCGATACGACCCCCACGCCTACAGCAAAACCATTAAAAAAAGTGGAAACATCGTTAGATGATTATTTTGGCATTAAAGAAACCAAAGCGACTGTTAAAGAAGGACGCATTGTCTCCACCTCTATGATGGCAGCCAGCAAACAATTTCTAAAACAAGAATTTCATCAAGCACTCGCTCGCAAACCTGACAATAGTGAGCCTATGATGTTGATAGGCGATCAAAATGAAGTGGCAGATCCTTTAGTCAAAATGATAGGCCGTGCATTGTCTGCCCATTTTAAATATCCTAAACAAGAAGGTATGTTTGGTATTAAAGGCCAGGTGGTCTTAGCCATGACCGTTAACCCTGATGGTTATTTCACCGATGTGCAAATTGTCAAATCCAGCCACAACGCAGCCTTTGACGCAGCCGCCCTTTATGCTGTTAATAGCGCCCCAAAAATCGCCGGTATCACCAAATTACTCCCCCAACCCAAGCGGATCGTTGTTGGCTTCATTTTCAGTTAAACCACCCCTGCTTAACCTTTTGACTTGAATGATCAAATTTTATACATATCTTTCCCTGGTATAATAAAAATATACACCCAACTCCCCAGTATGAATGCGAAGGAGACTGTCATGAAAATCAAATTGTTGATTGCTGGACTAATAATAGGAGGTGCTAGCCTGCTAACAGGTTGCGCAACTGGCAGCTGTTATAACTGTAGCTATGGCGGCTACGGCTATTATGATAGCGCTTGCGGCCGTTACAGCTGCACTGACCCCTACCTACAACCACCCTGCTATAGCTGTAGCCAGGTTGGATACTCTTGCGGCGAGCTCTGTAACGCCAACTATAGAGGTTGCGGAAATAACTGCGTAGTCCAATAGAAAGTGGCCCCGGGCGACTGAAGGAGCCCGGGTTCTCAGATAAAGACCTGGGCTCCTGATAGGTTGCCCAGGCTACTTCTTATTACACCCAAAAAATGCTAGCCTTCACCAACTAAAAAACTAATAGAACGATCACCCATGACTATCTCTCCAGCAGCCATATACATTACTAAACCAGAATTTTTAGATGAACTTTGTGCGGAATTAGGCGAAGTCACCGAGGTGATTGGCAATATGGTTTTTTCCCCTGTGAAAAAACGGGATGCCTGCTTTGCCTTAGACGTCTGGATAAACCCAGTCGTCGTCAATTTTGAATCCATCTCCGAAGCCGCCAACCTCCTCCGCAAAGCTGGCCGGTTTTGGCACCTAGATCCACAATCAAATGTCCGCCGCTCATTATTGATCGCTGAACAATTGCGCAAAACGCCGAATCTAATCCGCCCCTTCCCCATCGAAGAACCTATTCCTGAGGTTGGTTGTTTTACATTATTGGATAAAAACACATTGGTATATGCCACCAAGCGTTGGAAGAAATGGCCGCTAGGTATTTGCCAATTTGTAGAAGATAAAAAGAACCCACCCAACAGAGCTTACCTTAAACTTTGGGAAGCCTTGAGCCTACTGGATACCTACCCACAAAAAGGTGAAACAGCCGTTGATTTAGGCGCCTCTCCTGGCGGTTGGACCTACGTCATGCAACAATTAGGCACTCAAGTAACCAGTATTGATAAAGCCGCTCTTGACCCAGCTATTGCCGCACTGCCTCATGTTAAATACTTAAGCCAAAGTGCCTTTGCATTAACACCGAGTGAATGGCCTAATAATATTGATTGGTTATTGAGTGATATTGCCTGCTACCCAGAAAGACTTTATGAATATTTAACAAAGTGGATGGCAGCGAACAAAGCGAAGCATATTATCTTTACGATTAAACTGCAGGGTGAAACTAATTTAGAGATGATTAAACAGTTTCAAGCAATTCCTAATTCTAGAACGACTCATTTGTATCATAACAAGCATGAAGCTACGTTTTTTTATCCGGCACCGGATAGTTTGTTTCCGGATTTTGAGTAGAAAGCTAACTAATACCACTGCCGTCATTGCTAGCCACTACTGTCATTC
>JBAQCP010000005.1:0-33051 GCA_049294295.1 Gammaproteobacteria bacterium
ATCCACCACGTTCAGTATGTGAATAACAGGAGCACCAACATGAAAAAAATCGCCACCAAATTAGCCTGGCTATGTTTATGCCTAGCCACCCCAACTTTCGCCGACAGCACCAGCGATGTCGCCGCATTATTAAATAATGTCAAAACGATGCGCGCCAACTTCGTGCAAACAGTCTACGACAATCGCAACAAAGCCATGCAACAATCGATAGGCCGAATGGCAATGCAGCGTCCAGGCAAATTCCGCTGGGATGTGACCAAGCCTATTCCACAATTAATCGTTGCCAACCAATCCCGCTTATGGATTTACGATCCTGACTTAGAGCAAGTAACAATACGCTCCTTAGCGCAAGCAACCGGCGAAACACCGGCCTTATTATTAAGTGATGTAGATAATGTCCTAGATAAAGATTTTAAAGTGCAGCCACTAAAGAAAGGCTCAGGTACCTGGTTTAAATTAATACCTAAAAAAGCTGACAGTATGTTTGCTTGGATAGAATTAGGTTTTACCGATGGCAAAATTAGCGAGATGCGCCTACAAGACCATTTAGGTCATGTTACCAGCGTAAAGTTTAAAAACATTGAAACGAATGTTGCTCTGTCTGCTAATTTATTTGTATTTAAAACGCCAGCTAATGTTGATGTGATTAATGAAACCAGAAAAAGATGAATTTAAACCGCTAGCTACCCGAATGCGTCCGGCAACGCTTGATGCATTTGTTGGTCAAACCCATATTTTAGCGCCAGGTAAGCCGCTGAGACGTGCTGTTGAGCAGGGCATTTTGCATTCCATGATTTTATGGGGGCCGCCAGGGACCGGCAAAACGACGCTTGCACAATTGATGGCGCAGAAAACTAATGCGAGATTTGTTCGCTTATCGGCTATTTTTTCTGGCGTAAAAGATATTCGTTTAGCTGTCGAAGAAGCTAAAGCCGCGCGTGAAAAAGATCAGCAATCAACCATTCTTTTTATCGATGAGGTTCATCGCTTTAATAAAGCGCAGCAAGACGTGTTTTTGCCTTACGTCGAAGACGGCACGTTTATTCTGATTGGTGCCACCACTGAAAATCCTTCATTTGAATTAAATAGCGCATTGTTATCAAGAGCGCGAGTGTATGTTTTAACATCATTAACAGCAGATGATTTGCTGCAAGTGATCAACGCTGCCTTAAGCGACAAAGAAAATGGTCTTGGCCATTTATCGCTAGATTTTCCTGAAGAGCTGAAGCATATGCTCGTTCAAGCAGCCGATGGTGATGCTAGGCAAGCACTTAATTTGTTAGA
This sequence comes from Gammaproteobacteria bacterium, assembly GCA_049294295.1. Lineage (GTDB taxonomy): Bacteria > Pseudomonadota > Gammaproteobacteria > DSM-16500 > DSM-16500 > Aquicella. Next base: position 1,285 of record JBAQCP010000005.1, read on the forward strand.
GGTGATAGCTGATCTTGCTAAAGAGCAGGGTGGTAAATTAGTTATTACGAAAGAATTATTAGCTGAAGTGATGCAAGTGAGCTTGCGTCGTTTTGATAAGCAGGGCGAAGCTTTTTATGATCAAATCTCAGCCTTGCATAAATCTGTACGGGGTTCGGCACCTGATGCCGCTCTCTATTGGTTATGCAGAATGTTTGATGGTGGTTGCGATCCCCGTTATTTAGCTCGGCGCACCATCAGGATGGCGAATGAGGATATCGGCCTTGCTGACCCGCGTGCATTAGAAATGGCATTAAATGCTAATGAGGTTTACGAGCGTTTAGGTTCGCCAGAAGGGGAGCTTGCTATCGCTCAGGCGATTGTTTACTTAGCTTGTGCCCCTAAGAGTAACGCTGTTTATAACGCCTTTAATCAGGCAATGCGAGATGCCAGAGAAAGTGGGTCATTGGAAGTTCCTATTCATTTGCGTAATGCACCAACTAAGTTAATGAAAGATCTAGGATATGGTAAAGCCTATCGTTATGCCCATGATGAACCTGAAGCTTATGCGGCTGGAGAAAATTATTTTCCTGATACCTTGAAGCCTCGTCAGTATTATCGGCCGACGCCCAGGGGGTTAGAGGCTAAGATTGCGGAGCGGTTGGCTTATTTTAAGGGGTTGGATAAAAAGAAATAACTAGAAAAATCCATCAAATCAATAATCTTAGTTTGACACCGGCTCCCTGCGCTCATAGAATGCGCACATGTCTGAAAAAATCATACCTGAACATATAGATCCATATCGCTATGCTGAGCAAAGCCTGCAATTAGCAGGTTTTGTGAAAATAGCCGATATGCAGCGCTTAAGTGCAAATTTAAGCCTAAATAATGACCATGTGGCGGTTGACCTGCGCTTTGGCCGAGATGAGCAAAAAATAGTCTACTTAAAGGGCCATTTAGAAACTAAGCTCGTTTTGCAATGCCAACGTTGTATGGAACCGTTTGTTTATGACATAATCTCGGACTTTGCCCTAGGCGTGGTCAACACCCTGGATGAAGCTAATGCCTTGCCGGATCATTACGAGCCAGCATTAGCAGTAGAAGGGCAGTTGGCGTTAAGAGAATTGATTGAAGATGAAATTATCTTAAATTTGCCAATTATTCCAAGACATGAGCCTGAGGATTGCTCGGTAAGCTTACCGACGGCAGAATCAGGATGGACAGATCAAGGTAAGGGTGAAAATCCTTTCCATGTGTTGAAATCATTAAAACACAAGTAATAGAGAAAAGTGGGGAGTTAAAAAAATGGCTGTTCAAAAGAGTCGAGTTACCCGTTCAAAGCGTGGCATGCGTCGTGCACATGATGGTTTAACCAGCGCAACATTATCTGTTGATTCCGCAACCGGTGAAACCCATCGTCGTCATCACGTTAGTCCTGAAGGCTATTACAAAGGCCGTCAAGTGATTAGCAAAGCAGCAGTAGTTGAAGAAAGCGACGAAGAGTAGTCCGCTTGACTGTGACAACCATCGCAATTGATGCAATGGGAGGCGATTTTGGGCCTCCCGTTACTGTTCCTGCTGCTGTCGGCATGCTGGCTAAAAATCCTGCTTTGCATTTGATTTTAGTTGGTGATGCAGTCATCTTGCAGCAAGCGCTCGCGTCTCATACTTATGACGCAACAAGGTTAACCATACAACATGCTTCACAGCGTGTCGAAATGGATGAATCACCTGCTGCTGCGTTACGTCTCAAAAAAGATTCCTCTATGCGTATTGCTCTCAACCTTGTTAAGGCGGGCGATGCCTCTGCTTGCGTCAGCGCAGGCAATACCGGTGCTTTAATGGCAACGGCTAGATTCGTATTAAAAACCTTGCCTGGTATTGATAGACCAGCCATCGTATCTTTATTACCCACTCACGATAAAAACAAAAACATGCGCATGCTAGATTTAGGTGCGAATGTTGATTCTAGTGCCGAACACTTACTGCAATTTGCAGTGATGGGTTCAATACTGGCTTCCTCAGTTGATAATGTGCCTAATCCTAAAGTCGCTTTACTGAATATTGGTGAAGAAGACATGAAAGGTAATGAGCAAGTGAAACAAACAGCTCAATTACTTTCCGAGTTAAAAACGATCAACTACGTCGGTTTTATTGAAGGTGATGATATCTACACCGGTAAAGTAGATGTGGTTGTCTGTGATGGATTTGTTGGAAATGTCGCACTAAAAACAACTGAAGGCACAGTCGCCTTTATTACGCTGTTAATTAAAATAGCATTAATGAAAAACATATTTACCAAATTGGTTGGTTTGTTAGTAAAGCCTATCTTGAAGTCTGCTTTAAAGCGAGTTGACCCAACGCGTTACAACGGTGCAACGTTTATTGGCTTGCAAGGTACGGTGATTAAAAGTCACGGTGGTGCAAGTGCTATTGGTTTTATGCGCGCGATCGAAGAAGCCATATTAGGCGTTGAAAAAAATGTTCCCGCTCGTATTCGAAACGAAGTTGAGCAAGTCTTAAAATCATCAGTATCCCCAAGAGGGCAGGTGTAATTATGAAATATTCTAAAATCTCAGGTACGGGTAGTTATCTTCCAGAAAAGATTCTGACAAATGCGGATCTTGAAAAAATTGTTGAAACGTCTGATCAGTGGATTGTTGAGCGTACTGGTATTAAAGCAAGACACATTGTTGCTGAAGATGAAAATGCAGTTACCATGGCAGATGCTGCGGGACGTAAAGCATTAGAAGCAGCTGGCTTAACACCGGCTGATATTGACATGATCATTGTCACATCTACAACACCGCATATGGTATTTCCAAGCACCGCTTGTTTATTACAAGAAAAGTGGGGCATCTCTGGTTGCCCAGCGTTCGATTTAAACGCAACCGCTTGTGCTGGTTTTATGTATGGTTTTAGTATTGCTGATCAGTATATTCGTACTGGCAGCGCTAAACATATTTTAATCATTGGCAGCGAAGTGATGTCACGTATTGTTGATTGGAATGATAGATCAACTTGTGTGTTGTTTGGTGACGGCGCTGGTGCGGTTGTTTTGAGTGCAAGCGATGAACCTGGCGTGTTATCAACCCACTTACATGCTGACGGTAATTATAAAGATGTTTTATATCTGCCATTAGGTACTAGCAATTCACCGAATATTGAAACGGTGAAGATGGCTGGCAATGCATTATTTAAATTAGCAGTGAATATTCTTGGTGATTTGTTTGATGAAACACTGAAAGCAAACTCATTAGAGAAAGCGGATGTTGATTGGTTAATACCGCATCAAGCAAATATTCGTATTATTCAAGCAATGGCGAAAAAATTAAATTTGCCTATGGATAGAGTGGCGATTACGTTAGATAAGCAAGGTAATACGTCGAGTGCTTCTATTCCATTAGCTTTAGATGAAGCGATCCGTGATGGTCGTGTTCAGCGCGGTCAATTATTGATGATTGAAGGTATTGGTGGTGGATTGGCGTGGGGTTCTGCGTTGGTTCGTTATTAATTAAAAAAAGAGAAACTCAAATATGTTCGGCCAAGACGCATTAAAAAATAAAATCGCATTAGTCACCGGTGCAAGCCGTGGAATTGGTCAAGGTATTTCCTTCGCACTCGGACAAGCCGGTGCAACTGTTATTGGTACAGCCACCACACAAGAAGGTGCTGATCGCATTACGCAAGCATTAAAAGAAAAAAACATTAATGGCTGTGGTCAGATGCTAAATGTCACCTCTCAAGAATCCATTGATGCTTTATTGAAAACGATCAAAGAAACTTATGGCGTGATTAATATTTTAGTTAACAACGCAGCCATTACTCAAGACAACATTTTCTTGCGCATGAAGGAAGAGGAATGGTTGCAAGTACTAGATACTAACCTGACTTCTGTTTTCCGTTTAAGCAAAGCTTGTGTGCGCGATATGTTGAAAGCACGCTGGGGTAGAGTTATTAATATTGGTTCTGTGGTCGGTTCTACCGGCAACCCAGGCCAGGCCAATTATTGTGCAACAAAAGCTGGGGTTGTGGGCTTTAGTAAGGCGCTAGCCTTAGAAGTCGGTTCCCGTGATATTACCATCAATACTGTCGCGCCTGGCTTTATCTCAACAGATATGACCAATGCCTTAACTGATGATCAGCGCGAAGCTATTTTCCAAAAAATCCCTATGCAGCGTTTGGGGACAATTGACGATATAGCCGGTGCAGTACTCTTTTTAGCTTCAGAATCAGCAGGTTACATTACCGGCCAAACCATCCATGTCAATGGCGGGATGTACATGAATTAGGCAGGAAACTGCTCGCAATGACACATTTCCATCAACCAAAACTTGCAACTTATTTTGTTTTGTCTAAACTAGCAGCAATTTAATTAAGAGGACAGTTATCATGACTATCAATACAAGCGAAATCGAAACACGCGTTAAAAAGATCGTTGTTGAACAATTAGGTGTTAAAGAAGACGAAGTAACCGTAGACGCTTCCTTCGTTGATGATTTAGGTGCAGATTCCCTAGACACCGTTGAATTAGTAATGGCGTTAGAAGAAGAATTCGAAACCGAAATTCCTGATGAAGATGCTGAAAAAATTCTTACCATTAAAGACGCAGTTACCTATATCGTTGCGCGTATGGAAAAAGAAACCAAAGCTAGCTAACTATTTCATTTATTATCCCCGCCTACGCGGGGATATTTTTTTGTGAGGATTTTTTCCATGACTAAACGACGAGTGGTTGTAACCGGAATGGGTATGTTAAGCCCACTTGGCCACGATGTAGAAAGTACTTGGAAGGGAATCGTTGCAGGTAAAAGTGGTGTGGCGCTCATTGATCATTTTGATGCGTCCGATTTGTCATGCAAAATTTGTAGCCGTGTAAAAAATTTTGATCCAACGGTTTACATGTCTGAAAAAGAAGCGAGAAAAAGAGATTACTTTATTCAATACGGTATGGCTGCTTGTGTACAAGCGATCAAAGATTCCGGCATTGAAGTCACAGAAGAAAATGCGCATCGCATTGGTTTAGCGGTGGGTTCTGGTATTGGCGGATTACCATTTATTGAAAAAAATCACGGCACCATGGTTGAGTCTGGTGTGCGTCGTGTTTCCCCATTTTTTATTCCGGGATCATTAATTAATATGATCTCTGGCCTAATCTCAATTGATTACGGCATGAAAGGTCCAAATATTTCATTAGTGTCTGCTTGCACGACTGGTACACATAACATTGGCGCCGCAGCGCGTACCATTGCTTATGGTGATGCAGATGTGATGGTTGCAGGTGCGGCTGAAATGGCGACCACTAAACTTGGCGTTGGCGGCTTTGCTGCCATGCGCGCTTTATCCACCCGTAACGACGAGCCAGAAAAAGCTAGCCGTCCATGGGATAAAGATAGAGATGGTTTTGTGTTAGGCGACGGTGCAGGTGTAGTTGTATTAGAAGAATATGAATATGCAAAAGCACGCGGCGCAAAAATATATGCTGAGTTAATTGGTTTTGGTATGAGCGCTGATGCTTATCACATGACAACCCCAGACCCAGAAGGTCGCGGCGGTGCAGCAGCAGCTACTAATGCTATTAAAGATGCTGGTATTAACCCAGAAGACATTCAATATTTAAATGCACATGGTACGTCAACCCCAATGGGTGACGAGTTAGAAATCAAAGGCATCAAACGTGCTTTTGGTGATCATGCTTATAAATTAGCGGTTAGCTCTACCAAATCCATGACCGGTCATTTATTAGGTGCAGCGGGTTCTGTAGAAGCGATTTTTGCGATCTTAGCAATACGCGATCAAGTAGCTCCTCCAACCATCAATCTAGAAAATCCTAGTGAAGGTTGCGATCTTAACTTGGTACCAAACGTTGCCCAAGAAATGTCTATTACTACCGTGCTTTCCAACTCCTTCGGTTTTGGCGGTACAAACGGTTCGTTAATCTTTAGAAAAATATAAAAATGTAATCCGGATGGTTATGCCGTCTGGATGTCTTTACTTGTTTATATGCCTCCTTCATATGTCATTCCCGCGAAAGCGGGAATCCATTTCAAGCCAGTGGCAGAAGTATTTTTATAAATAGATTCCCGCTTTCGCGGGAATGACACGCTACCGTTCTTACTGTTATTCCCGCGCAGGCGGGAATGACGATCGCTAGGACACTTTGCTGTTACCAGCTCCGTCTTAGATTCAATGTTGGAGCGGCGCCAGTCGTATGACGAATAGAGGATTCTGAGCTAAACAAACTTTGTGTCCGTAGAGGGGTGGTTGGCTCGGCAGCATCATCCCAAGCAAACGGACCATCTTCAATCGCCTGCGTTGCTCCCCCGCCAAATAATTCTAACTCTTGTTGGGCCTGATTAATTTGATTACTTTCTCCGCTACGCGTTAAGCTCATATCCACCTCATTATAATGTAGTGAGATCTACGATAGCATGCCCACATTAGGTAATGATTAAGATTGGCTTAACTAATTCACTGCACTCTCTATCTAGTTTTAATTTTTCCATACCATTTGCCTCCCACCGCTACTAGCGCTAAAATCATCTAACTATCACGCCGATGATTCCTAATGAAAAAATCCTGGATTTATACATGTTTTCTTATTCTGCTTACAATCTGCGCAGCAGCCGGTTGGGGCTGGTATGTTTTGTTTACGCCAACAATTACGAATCCAGCTGGTGTTGTGTATAATTTAAAGCCAGGGTCTAAAAAGCAACTGGTGGTTGACGAATTAACTCAGCAGGGTGTGCTGAAATATCCTTCGATATTTTCTGCTTATATTTACCCTCAAGTAGATGCTCATCTTAAAGCAGGTGAATATTTATTCCCCAAAGGGTCGACACTGGCCTCTATTTGGAAGCAAATCATCACGGGTCGAGGACAAGTAATTCATGCTTTCACTATTATTCCCGGCAATTCATTCCCGCAAGTAAAGCAGCTGTTGGCACAAACAAAAGAACTACATCATTTATCAGCCACCATGAATGATCAACAAATTATGGCGTATTTAGGCGTGCCTAATATTGCGCCTGAAGGCATGTTTTTTCCTGATACCTATTACTATACAAAAGGTGTCGCTGATATTGTTATTTTGAAGCGCGCATTTGTACTGATGCAAAAAAAATTAAATGCAGCTTGGGAAGAGAAAGCAAATGATCTTCCTTATCATACTTCTTACGAAGCCTTAATCGCAGCGTCTCTCATTGAAAAAGAAGCTTACTTAAGTACAGAGCGGCCGATTATTGCGGGTGTGATTGTGAATCGTTTGCAGAAAGGGATGTTGCTGCAAATAGATCCAACCGTTATTTACGGTATGGGCAGCCTGTATCTAGGTAAAATACATAGAGAAAATTTATTAGCAGATACGCCTTACAATACCTACGTACACAAAGGCTTGCCGCCAACGCCTATCGCGATGCCTAGCATGGCTTCTATTCAGGCCGCGTTGCATCCTATGTTGCATGATTTTTATTACTTTGTTGCAAAAGGCGATGGCAGCCATCAATTTTCTGCAACCTTGCCTGAGCATCATCAAGCAGTCGAGACGGCGATAAAAATAAAACCTATTACTATGCCGCCTGTTATCGTACCACCCGTTGTCCAACAACCCAAGGTGACAAAACCAATATCTGCAAAACGAAAATTAGACTCTAAAAAGTTAGCTCTGTCTTCCACGCAACAGAGCCATAAACATAAATCATTACATCACTCCAAGAGAGCCGAATGAAACTTGGTAAATTTATTACAATCGAAGGATCTGAAGGCGCTGGTAAAAGTACCGCTCTTAAGTTTATCCAAGCATATTTTGCAAAACTAACGTTTGATATCGTTTTAACGCGGGAACCCGGCGGTACGCCGCTAGCAGAAGAAATTCGTCATGTGTTGCTTTCTCCGCACCACACAGAAAAAATGTCATCGATTACTGAATTATTATTGATGTTTGCAAGCCGGGCTCAACATATTCATCAGTTAATACAACCATCACTACAAGCCGGTAAATGGGTGATTAGCGACCGTTTCATTGATGCGACTTATGCTTACCAAGGCGGCGGACGACAAATTGATACGCAACAAATCGAAGCCTTAGATCATTTAACAGTAAAAAATTATTATCCCAATTTAACCCTGCTATTAGATATTTCTCCTGAGCTTGGTTTGGCCCGTACAATGCAGCGCGGCACCCAAAAAGATCGCATTGAACAAGAGCGCATTGATTTTTTTGAGCGTGTTCGCCAAGGTTATCTAACGAGAGCGGAGCAAGATCCTAAGCGTATTAAGATAATTAATGCAGAACAAGCGCTTGTTGACGTCCAAGCTGATATGAAAGCGGTGCTAGATACCTTTATTGCAGAGCAAGCATCATGATATTCCCATGGCAAGAAAATCAATGGCAGCAACTTCAAGTTGCTAAAAAGCAAGAGCGCTTACCACATGCCTTATTGTTAACCGGATTAAATGGTACCGGTAAATCTATTTTTGCAGATGCCTTTTCTCGTATGATGCTGTGCTCGCAACCAGCACAAAATGGTTTACCTTGTAATGAATGCCATCCTTGCCGCTTAATTATCGGCAGAGCCCATCCTAATGTATTGTGGGTGGAGCCAGAAAAAGAAGGGCAGGCCATTAAGGTTGATCAAATTCGTGAAGTGAGTGAATTCGTTAGCCAATCATCAATGCGTGGTGAATACCGCATGGTCATTATTACGCCCGCGAATAACATGAATACCAATGCGGCTAATGCGTTATTAAAGACATTGGAGGAGCCCGCTTCAGGCGCTATGTTAATTTTGATTAGCCATCAAAGCGCTGGTTTGCCTGCCACCATTTTAAGCCGTTGCCAGCGCGTTGCTTTTCCTATGCCGCCTAAGACGCAAGCATTAAATTGGTTGCAAGGCCAGGTAGAGCAAGATGCTGCTCTATTATTAAATCTAGCAAATGGTGCACCACTGGCAGCTTTGAAATTAAAAGAAGGCGACACCTTAGAGATTAGAAAAGAGCTATTCCAAGGATTAAGCGCGCTTAGCAACAAACAAGCAGATCCTCTGAAGCTAGCGACTAAATTGCAAAGCCATGAGCCGTTAATGCTAATCGATTTCTTTTTAACGTGGACAATGGATATCTTGCGTCTGCAATTAGGTGATCATAACATCATTAACCAAGATCATAACGATGAGCTAAATGCGCTAACCACCCGTATAAAATTAGATAAAACCAATAAGCTAATGGTATATTTGCAACAGCTGCGCGGCCAACTTTATTCAGGGCTCAATCTGAATAAGCAATTATTGTTAGAAAACGCTTTATTGCGTTGGATGGAGTGCCTCTAATGTTTTTAGTAGACTCACATTGTCACTTAGACTTATTAGATTTGACACCCGACGATGGTGATGTCAGTCGTGTCATCGCAAGAGCTGAAGCTAATGACGTGCATCATTTCTTAAATGTATGTGTGGCTATTTCTGAATTTCCTACCATTCTTAAAACATCAGAAAAATTTGCTTGTGTTAGTACCTCTGTAGGTTTGCACCCTAATGAAAAAGATGAAGAAGTGACTGCTGAAGAATTAATTAAATTAGGTCAGCATCCTAAAGTGGTTGCGATAGGTGAGACTGGTTTAGATTATTTTCGCACGACAGGTGAGGCAGAGTGGCAGCGTGAGCGCTTTAGAGCACATATTCGTGCCGCTAAACATTTAAATAAGCCGCTGATTATTCACACCCGTGATGCTCAGGCTGATACCTTAAGAATCATGCAAGAAGAAAAAGCTAAAGAAGCACGTGGCGTCATGCATTGCTTTAGTGAAGATTGGGAGGTGGCCAAAGCCGCGCTCGATATGGATTTTTATATTTCTTTTTCAGGTATCGTCACCTTTAAAAGTGCAACGACTATACAAGAAGCGGCGAAACTAGTGCCGTTAGATAGATTATTAATAGAAACCGATTCACCTTATTTGGCGCCTGTTCCTTATAGAGGTAAGCCAAATGAGCCGGCCTATGTGCGCCACACAGCAGAATATATTGCAGCCTTACGTAATATTTCCGTAGAAAGCTTAGCCGAACAAACAACTAATAACTTTTTCCACTTATTTTCTGGAGCAGTAAAGCCTAATGTTTAGACCCGCCTCGCTTTTTATTGGATTGCGTTATACGCGTGCTAAGCGTCGTAATCATTTTATTTCGTTTATCTCCGTCGTTTCAATGGTGGGGATAGCTTTGGGTGTCACTGTGTTGATCACGGTATTATCGGTGATGAATGGCTTCGATAAAGAAATTAAAAAACGTGTTTTTAGTATGGTGCCTCCTATTACTGTTACCAGTATGTCCGGCTTTGTATCTGGCTGGCAGGATTTGCAGAAAACAATTCATCAATATCCTTATGTTACTGCCAGTGCGCCGTTTGTTAGTGGCCAGGTGTTGCTAAGCTATAGTGGCGGGGTACAGCCTGCTTTGATTAGCGGCATTATTCCATTAGAAGAAAAAAATATTTCAGAAATTGCAGATAAAATGATTCAAGGCCAGCTCATTGATTTGAAGCCAGGTAAATTTGGTATTGTCTTGGGGCAAAATTTGGCAAGTCACTTAGGTGCAACTGTCGGTGATAAAGTGACCGTTGTCACACCTCAAGTGTCATTATCACCAGCTGGTGTATTGCCTCGCTTTAAACGCTTTACCGTGATCGGCATTTTTAAAGCAGGCAGCGGTTTTGGTTTTGATGCAGGCTTTGGATTTGTGCATATGCAAGATGCGCAAAAATTATTAGGGTTTGGTGACAATGTTACTGGCTTGCATTTAAACGTTAACGATATTTACGATGCGCCCCGTGATGCAAGATTGCTTTCAAATGAATTATCACCTAGTGCAAGCATCTCCACCTGGGCTGATCAATTTGGTGAGTTTTTCCATGCGGTGCAATTAGAAAAACGTATGATGTTTTTAATTTTATTATTAATTATTGCAGTCGCTGCATTTAATTTAGTGTCCACTTTAATTATGGTTGTGAATGAAAAGCAATCTGACATCGCCATCCTCCGTACCTTTGGTGCGACGCCACGCATGATTATGACTATCTTTGTTGTTCAAGGCGGCTTAGTGGGTGTGATTGGTACGTTGATGGGTGTGATTGGTGGTGTGCTGCTTGCTTGGAATGTCACCGCGATTGTTGATGGTATCCAGCGTTTGTTTAATGTGCAGTTCCTTTCTTCCGATGTTTACTTTGTTAATTATTTGCCGTCAGTGATTGAATGGTCTGATGTGACGATAATTAGCGTTGTATCGCTTTTATTAAGTTTAGTTGCTACTCTGTATCCGGCTTGGCGGGCTTCTAAGACTGATCCTGTGGAGGCCTTACGTTATGAATAGCCCCGTATTAGTGTGTCACAGTTTGTCAAAAGCATATATTGATGGTGCTTCGAAAATTGAAGTGCTGAAAGATATGAATTTAACCGTCAATGCTGGTGAGATGGTCGCGATTGTCGGTACCTCCGGTTCGGGTAAGAGCACTTTTTTGCATTTATTAGGTGGTTTAGATAAGCCTACTGGCGGCCGTGTAGAATTGAGTGGTAAGGATTTGCAAACTTTATCGGAAGCGGAAAAGTGCGCGTTGCGTAATCAATATTTAGGTTTTGTTTATCAGTTCCATCATTTATTGCCAGAATTTTCTGCGCTAGAAAATGTAGGAATGCCTTTATTGATTGGTGGGGAAGAGCCACAAATTATTCGTGAGCGTGCCACCGCTTTGTTGGAGCAAGTTGGTTTGCAAGATCGTATGAGTCATCGTTTAGGTCAGTTATCAGGTGGTGAGCGGCAGCGTGTAGCGATTGCGCGTGCATTAGTTGCAAATCCATTGTGTGTATTAGCAGATGAGCCAACGGGCAACTTGGATCCTGGAAATGCAGAGCGTGTATTAGAATTATTTTTCAATTTACAAAAAGCACGTCAGACTAGTGTTGTGATGGTGACGCATGATCCGAATATTGCAAAGCGTGCGCAAAGAACCTTACGCATTGAGCAAGGATCTTTAGTGGAGATTTGATTAAAATACTCGTCCATTTTTTAAAAATGATAAATTAATTTAATAATAAGTTTCTGGATCCCGTGTCTGCGCGCGGGACGACGAGCATTTAACGAGAATAATAATGAAAAAAGGCATCCTCCTAATCAATATAGGTACCCCCGATCAACCAGATACAAAATCTGTCCGTCGATATCTAAAAGAGTTTCTTTCTGACCCAAGAGTGATAGACATTTCAGCTATCGCACGCTGGCTACTCGTCAATCTTTTTGTCTTACCTTTTCGTTCCAGAAAGTCGGCTGCTCTGTATCAAAAAATTTGGTACAAGCAAGGTTCTCCCTTACTAGTACATACAAAACTCTTACGTAGCAGTTTAGCAAAAGAATTAGGCTCAGATTATAAGGTGGTTTTCGGTATGCGTTATGGTCAGCCTACTATTGCCTCTGCATTAGCAAATTTAAAAGATTGCTCTTCTCTCAATGTTATTCCTTTATTCCCTCAGTACTCTTCAGCTGCAACAGGATCTGCCATTGAGAAAACACTACAAGTATTGCAATCTAACTGGAATATGCCTGCCATTAAAATAATAAACGAGTTTTATGCGCATCCTGGTTTTATTTCTAGTTATGCAGAATTGATTAAGCAGTCACTCGCTGAAAAAAAAGTGGATATGCTTTTGTTTAGCTATCACGGAGTGCCTGAACGGCATATTGATAAAAGTAAATGTGTAGCGGCTTGTGATCATTTACATGCTTGCCCTAGCATCACTGATGATAATCAATATTGCTACCGCGCACAGTGCCACGCTACCTCTGATCTAATAGCCAAAGAATTAAATCTTAGTCCTGTACTATATAGGGTTGCTTTTCAGTCTCGTCTAGGCCGCACACCGTGGATCAAGCCTTATACAGATTTATTACTTCCTGAATTAATAAAGTCAGGTGTTAAAAGTATTGCTGTTGTGTCGCCTTCATTTGTTGTGGATTGTTTAGAGACATTAGAGGAAATTAATATTCGCATGCGTGAGCAGTGGAAAGTATTAGGCGGAGAAGAATTTGTTTTTATTCCTTGCTTAAATCACTCAGCATTGTGGGTGAAGGGTTTGGCAGGTATGGTGAATTAGTGGCAGGTTGTAAGCTGGATCCCGCGCTTTCGCGCGGGATGACAGTATAAGCGTCTTTCTTACCAGCAAACTCTTCTAGCGTGGATAAATCTGCCATTAACCCTCTGCGCTGGTATAAATCGACAATTACCATAAGCTCGTCCATTATAATAAACATTGCTATATCCATTGCCATCATAAGAATTGTAATAAATCCCATTGCGATAATATCGGTAATAATTCCCGCCGCGGTAATATTTATAGTGAACACCTTGATGGTAATAACGTCCTCCGTCTTGATATCCGAGGCCATAGCCTTGCCTAGCCATACTGACGCCCGAGCTTAGTACCATACTTATGCCAAAAAACAGAGCGATGATCCATTTAACATATTGTTTTTTCATATCGCTATCCTTTTTATGGAATATGTACATTTATTATACCAGAGCTTAGCTGGGCAATACTTGCGGGTAAAATAAATTACATTCGATGAATTTTTGTATATAATAAGCCCATAATAATATTGATCGAACGAGGATAGGCCATGACTGCGAAGCTCCCTGAAAGACCTAAAAATATTCATAAAAACAAATTGATACCTGCAATGAGCGAGCAAGACAGACAGAATGAAGCGATTGCCGCGAATATTAGGCGTGAAAGAGAGAATCAAAGAAGAAGCGAGCAAAGTACCGCAGATATAATGAAAGCAATGCAAAAAAATCAAGGGCCTAAGCAACAGGCTGAGCTAATGCCAAAAGCAGCGTCAAAAGAAAAAATTCAACAAATACAAATAGATAGCATCGATCTATCTCTTATAAGTGATCCAAAAGAAAGAATGAGAGCGATCAGAAAAGAGAGAGAGCAAGATAGAAGGGCAGAGCAGAGCAGATTAGACAAAGAAAAAACTGGGGCTGTCAAACCTAGCTTTAAAATGTAAGGTATATTTTGCACACACGAACTCTATGAATTATATGCAGATAGTCTTGCTTCTTACTTTGTAATTGGTTATCTTACCCTCCTCAAGTTTAGGCACGTAGCTCAGTGGTAGAGCATCACCTTGACATGGTGGGGGTCGGTGGTTCAATCCCACTCGTGCCTACGATATTAGTCAATAGCTTAGGCGGTTTATCTTACAATCGCCAGCTTATGGTTCATCACTTCTACACCACTCAATCAATCCGCCCATCTTGAAATTATATAACCTCACAAAGCAAAAAATGAAACGAGAGAATAATAAAAAAAGTTGTATTAATAGTATGTTCAGTCCTAATTAGCTCATGCGCGGCGATCTTTGATAATCCATATAGTGGCTTAGATAGTAATCAAATAAAAAATGTCAGTACGCCTGATCTTTGCTCTGTCGCTCGTAATTCGGCATACAAGCCTAGCGAGAGGGTAGCAGCAGAAGTAAAAAGAAGGGGATTGAGCACTTGTTCAATAAACGAGGTTCACAGTGTAGGTTTAGGCGCTGCGCCTGGAACACCTGTATATGTAAACTGTATGATCGAGCGGGAAAAGATGGACTTGCAGGTTGCTATGGAAAACCAGCGATTAAAACAGGCTAAAAAGGCAGCCGACCAGATTGCAGAATCTAATCGTAAATCCCAATTTCAAGCAGCTCATTTGCGCCAATAATTCGTGAAGACGTTAATCCCTTGCACAGCAGGGGATTTCATTTTGCGCAATCTTAAACTCTAAGCAGTGACTGTATGTCTGTTTTACACTACCCGATGGAAGCCAAAGACATCCCTCGGTGCTTGCATACTTTGTAAATAAGTGGCATATAGCATAGCATCTATTCAAAGAGGAGAGAGCTGTGATAAAAAAATTAGTCTTAGTGTCAATATTAGTGCCCGCAATCAGTTATGCTGCTAGTGATATGTCTATGTGTGATTCTGCTGATCGAGGAAAGTCTGCTACCATTCCTTGCTCGCTTCCTTATATTAAAAGCGATGGTAATAGCTCTATTTCAGCGAATAATGCATTTATTGCAATTGAAAAAGAACAAACTAACCTAACAATAAGTAATAAAGGTTATGTTGATATCGATGTTATCACTAATTACTTCAAAAATTGCAAAGAAGCAGATAAAAAGCATTTCCCGAAACAAGTGGGTCAGGCCTTTATTCTCCATCCCGGCGAGCAAAAAGCATTATCCTTTGATACGAATTGTACCCCTGAAAATTTAGAAGCTAAATGGCCTGGTTACGAAGGTTTCTTGGGGAAAATAGACATTGGAGCCAATAAAGTGGGCGGTGGTCCGGACGATATTTTCTGGAAAGAATCTGATGGGGCAAAATTGGAAATTAATTATACTAAATAAACGCATATAAGGCTGGGGAGGCTGTATTCAGCGATTTCCCTACTTAAAGTGAAAAATATGTGACTTATGATTTAGTTATGTTAGAATCCCTCGTTCACGAATTCGTGAAAACGTTAATCCCTTGCACAGCAGGGGATTTTATTTTGTGCAATCTTAAGCCTAAGCAGTGACTGTATGCCTGTTATTACATTACCCGATGGAAGCCAAAGACAATTCGATGCACCTGTTACCATAGCTCAAATAGCCAGTAGTATAGGCGCAGGGCTCGCGAAAGCGGCCATTGCTGGCATGGTAGATGGTAAGTTAGTCGATATCTCTTATTTAATTGAGCAAGATGCTGCTATCCGCATTATTACGGATAAAGATCCCGAGGGTTTAGAAGTCATACGCCACTCAACAGCGCATTTACTAGCACACGCTGTTAAGTCTTTATTTCCAGCTGCACAGGTGACCATAGGTCCTGTGATTGAAAATGGCTTTTACTACGATTTTGCTTTCGAGCGCGCCTTTTCAACAGAAGATTTAGAGAAGATTGAAGCCAAAATGGCTGAAATCGCTGCGAAGAATCATCCGGTATCTCGCAAAGTGTATAGCCGAGATGAGGCAATTGCTTACTTCAAAAGTATAGGCGAAGAGTACAAAGTAAAAATTATCCAAGATATCCCGTCAGATGAAAATTTAACCGTTTATCAGCAAGACGATTTTGCTGATCTTTGCCGCGGTCCGCATGTACCTAGCACGGGCATGTTGAAAGCATTCAAGCTAACCAAAGTGTCCGGTGCCTACTGGCGCGGTGACTCTAACAATGAAATGTTACAGCGTGTTTATGGTACTGCTTGGCGAGATAAGAAAACCCTAGAAGAATATCTCAAGAACCTAGAAGAAGCTGAAAAGCGCGATCACCGTAAAATTGCAAAAACCATGGATCTTTTCCATATGCAGGAAGAAGCGCCTGGTATGGTGTTCTGGCATCCAAATGGTTGGGCGATTTACCGCACTATTAAAGAATACATCGGTAAGAAAATTACCGAGCATGGGTACGATGAAATCGTTACCCCGCAAATCGTCGATCTCGAGCTTTGGAAGAAGTCAGGCCACTGGGCTAATTTCAGCGAAGAAATGTTTACCGTTCAAACGGACGATAGAACATTTGCTGTTAAGCCAATGAATTGCCCTTGTCACGTACAAGTGTTTAAGCAAGGCTTGAAGAGTTACCGCGATTTACCATTGCGTTTGGCTGAGTTTGGCTGCGTGCACCGTAATGAATTAGCGGGTGCTATGCACGGCTTAATGCGAGTTAGACAGCTTACCCAAGATGATGCGCATATTTTTTGCACAGATGGCCAGATGCAAGAAGAAGCGGCAAATTTTATTAGACTACTATTAGAAGTCTATCGTGATTTTGGTTTTAACCAAGTCGTTGTTAAATTGGCTACCCGCCCTGAAAAACGGATTGGTACCGATGAACTTTGGGATAATGCAGAGACCGCTTTGGCTGAAGCATTGAAAAGTGTTGGTTTAGAATTTGACCTGAAGCCAGGTGATGGTGCATTCTACGGTCCTAAGATTGAGTTCCATCTAAAAGATTGCCTAGGTCGTATGTGGCAATGTGGTACCCTGCAGCTAGACTATGCAATGCCTGCTAGATTAGAGGCTTCTTATGTGGCTGATGATGGCAGTAAGAAGTCCCCCGTGATGTTACATCGGGCGATTTTGGGTTCTTTGGAACGTTTCATGGGTATCCTGCTCGAACATTATGCAGGCAAAATGCCACTGTGGTTAGCGCCCACCCAGGTCGTTCTGATGAATATTACAGACAAACAGGGTGATTTTATCACCGAAATGACCCAAGAATTGAAAAAACATGGCTTTAGAGCAAAATCCGACTTGAGAAATGAGAAGATCGGCTTTAAAATTCGCGAGCACACTATTGCAAACGTCCCATACCTTTTAGTAGCTGGGGATCGTGAAGTAGAATCGCGGACTGTTTCCGTGAGAACGCAAGATGGCGCTGATTTAGGTACCATGTCGCTTGATCAAGTAATCAAGTTGCTTAGTGCAAAAATCGACCAGCGCAGCCGTGTTGAGGCAGAAGTAGTTGCCTAAACGGCGTGTAGCCGAAATTTGATAGGAGGATGTAGGATTAGTACTGAAAAGAAACCTCGCGTAAACGACGAGATCAGGTCTTCAGAGGTTCGTCTGATTGATGCAGAAGGTGAGCAGCTTGGTGTTATCGCAACCCTTGAAGCTAGAAGAATTAGCGAAGAAGCTGGGTTAGATTTAGTGGAGGTATCTCCAGAAGCTAAACCACCAGTTTGTCGTATTATGGATTACGGGAAATTTAAGTTTCAGGTTAGTAAGCGTAAGGCCGCTGCTAAAAAGAAGCAGAAGCAAATCCAGATTAAAGAAATTAAGCTGCGTCCGGCAACGGAAGAAGCCGATTATCAAGTTAAGCTTCGCAACATTACGAAGTTTCTTGAAGCGGGTGATAAATCGAAGGTAACTATTCGTTTTCGCGGACGTGAAATGACTCATCCTGAATTAGGTATGCAGTTGTTGCAAAGAATGATCGCCGATTTGGTTGATTATGGTGTGGTAGAGCAAAACCCTAAGTTTGAAGGCCGCCAAATTGTGATGGTCTTGGGCCCTAAAAAGAAGTAATTAATATTGTTGGAGTAAGGCAATGCCGAAGTTAAAATCAAATCGTGGTGCTGCAAAACGATTTCGTAAAACAGCGAGCGGTTTTAAATGCAAATGCGTTAATCGCAATCATATCTTGACGAAAAAAACCACCAAGCGTAAGCGTCAGCTACGTGCTGGTATTATGGTTGACGAGACAGATGTAGGTAGAATTGTGCAAATGTTGCCATACGCTTAAAGATAAGCGTGTAAGTGGTCAAGTTTAAGTAAGGTTAAGAGGAAGAAGAGATGTCCAGAGTTAAACGTGGTGTAACTGCTAGAGCCAGACATAAGAAGGTTCTTGCTAAAGCTAAAGGTTATTATGGTGCTCGCAGTCGCGTTTATCGTGTTGCTAAGCAAGCCGTTATCAAAGCTGCTCAATATGCTTATAGAGATCGTCGTAACAAGAAACGCGAATTCCGCGCATTGTGGATTATCCGTGTGAACGCGGCAGCTCGTGCTCATGATATGAGCTATAGCACTTTCATGAATGGCTTGAAGAGAGCAATGATTGAGATCGATCGTAAAGTACTTGCTGATATTGCTGTACACGACAAAGCTGCATTTGCCGCTTTAGTTGAACAAGCAAAAGCAGGCTTAGCGAGCGCAGCAAACGCGGCGTAAGTAACGTTGACAGTTTGATTGTAAAATCAAACTAGAAATATCAAACCCGGCCAGGCTTGTAACGTAGTCTGGTCGGGTTTTGTTTTGTGTAGCGCTTATGTAGCCCGGCAAATTTTTTGCCGGGCTACGCAAGCGCTAAACCTAAGGAGTCTCACACCATGCAAGTGTTAGAAGAAATCCTGCAAGAGGCGCTATCCTCTATTCAAGCAGCAGATGATCTCAAGTTGCTAGACCAATACCGAGTGCAATACCTCGGCAAAAAAGGTCAACTCACTGATATTCTAAAAACATTAGGTCAGCTCCCCGCTGAAGAGCGCCCAGCTGCTGGTCAGAAAATTAATGTGGCCAAAGAGCAAATCCAAGTTCTCATCGAACAACGCGATGCCGAGCTGAAAAAATCTCTCATCGAAAAACAACTCGCTTCCGAATCAATCGATATTACCTTGCCTGGTAGAAAGCAATCGCAAGGCAGCATTCATCCTATTGTTAAAACATTCGATGAATTAAGAAAAATATTTACCCAAATGGGTTTTGCTATTATGGATGGCCCCGAAATTGAAGATGAGTATCACAATTTCACTGCGTTAAACATTCCAGAATTGCATCCTGCACGCGCGATGCAAGACACTTTTTATTTTCCTGACGGCAAGTTATTAAGAACACAAATGTCACCTGTGCAAATACGTGCAATGAAAGTCATGCCGTTGCCATTACGTATGGTTGCCATGGGTCGCGTTTATCGACATGATTTTGATATCACACACACTCCTATGTTTCACCAAATGGAATGTTTGATGATTGATGAAGGTATTACCTTCGCCAATTTAAAAGGCGTGCTACAGCAATTTTTGCAGGCATTCTTTTCTAAAGATATTCCTATTCGTTTTCGTCCGTCTTATTTTCCATTTACTGAACCATCTGCTGAAATCGATATCGGTTGCATTAAGTGTAGCGGTAAAGGCTGCCGAATTTGTAAAAACACCGGTTGGTTAGAAGTTTTGGGTTGCGGTATGGTGCATCCCGATGTTTTAAAAATGGCGGGCATTGATCACGAGCGATATAGCGGCTTTGCATTTGGTGTCGGTATTGATCGTTTAACAATGCTGAAATATGGGATTTCTGACTTGCGCTCATTATTTGAAAATGATTTGCGCTTTTTAAAACAGTTTTAAGGTTAATACATCATGAAATTCAGTGAATTGTGGTTGCGTGAGTGGGTCAAGCCCCGTTTAACAAGAGAAGCGTTAACAGATGTGTTAACAATGGCAGGTCTTGAGCTGGAAGAGCTTGCACCTGTTGCTGGTGATTTTAAAGGTGTTGTCATCGGCCAAATCTTGAAAATTGAAAAACATCCTGAAGCTGATCGTTTAAACATTTGTGAAGTCGATGTTGGGCAAGAGAATCCGTTAACAATTGTGTGTGGTGCCTCTAATGTCGCTGTCGATATGAAAGTGCCGGCTGCATTAGTCGGCGCTGTTTTGCCTAATGACTTAATCATTAAGCAGGCAAAATTACGCGGTGTTGAGTCTCATGGTATGCTTTGCTCCGCAAGTGAGTTGGGTTTATCTGATGAGCAGCAAGGTTTACTGGCCTTGCCAGCAGATGCCCCGATTGGTCAGGATATTAGAAAATATTTAATGCTAGATGATTACACCATTGATTTATCAATTACACCTAATAGAGGTGATTGTTTAAGTGTTCGTGGTGTAGCGCGTGAAGTGTCTGCTCTCACCGGTGCTAAAATAACACCGCCCGCTATTTCTCCTGTTGAGCCATCACATCAAGAAGTGCTGCCCGTTGAATTGCTAGCAGCAGATTGTCCGCATTATGTGGGGCGTATTATTCGTGGCGTAGAAACAAATATCGAATCACCCATTTGGTTAAAGGAAGGGTTGCGCCGTAGTGGTGTGCGTTCTATTAGCCCTGTCGTGGATGCAACAAATTATGTCATGTTGGAATTGGGGCAACCCATGCATGCATTTGATTTGGATAAAATCAAAGATCGTATTGTCGTAAGACATGCTACAGCCGGCGAAAAAATTACGTTGTTAGATGGCAGTGAAAAAGAATTAGAAGCCACTGCTGTGGTGATTGCGGATGCGGACGTTCCAGTTGCTCTTGCAGGTGTGATGGGCGGTGAGGAATCGAGCGTCACGCCTACGACCACTAATATTTTCTTAGAGGCGGCTTATTTTACGCCCAAAATGATTGCTGGTCAGCGTAAGCAATATCAATTGAATTCTGATTCTGCGCATCGTTTTGAGCGTGGTATCGATACTGCTTCTCAACGCGAAGCTATTGAGCATGTTACTCAAATTATTTTAGACATCCTTGGTGGTGAGCCTGGCCCTGTGATTGAGCAAACCCAGGCAGGTTATCCACCAGCACGCCCCGTTATTTCGTTGCCAGCAGAAAAAATCACACGCTTACTGGGTATTGAAATTGCTCATGCTGATATCCAAGCGATTTTTAATGCACTAAATATGGAAGCGGTTTGGCAGACTAATAGTCATACCTGGGAAGTCAAAGCCCCATCTTATCGTCCTGACATCACCATCCCTGAAGACTTAATTGAAGAAATTGCCCGTCTTTATGGTTATGATAAAATTCCAACGCAACATTTGCGTGCACAATTGCAATCGAATGCTGCAGCAGATGAAACCGGTTGGCAGTCACTGCGTTTGGCGTTTAGCGAAAGAGGTTATCACGAAATTATTTCCTATAGTTTCGTTGGGAAAGAAATTCAGGCGCAATTAGATCCAGAGCATGCACCTAAAGAGTTATTAAATCCTATTACGTCTGATATGACTGTTATGCGAACCAATCTATGGCCGGGATTAATTAATACCTACCGGTATAATAAAAGTCGTCAACAGCACCGTATTCGCTTATTTGAAATTGGAGCCTGCTTTATCACTAAAGGTGATGAGTTGCTTCAAACGTCTCGTATAGGTGGTTTAATTTCCGGTTCTGCGTTACCTGAGCAATGGGGTGGGGTAGAAAGAGAGGTAGATTTCTATGATCTCAAGGGTGATTTAGAAAATATTATCGGTATGTTTTGCGCAGAAAATGAAATTGAGTTCAAAATTGAATCTCATGCGGCGCTACATCCAGGTAGAGCAGCCGCTATTTATTGCCAAGGTAAGCGGTTAGGGTTAGTAGGTGCTATACACCCAGGGTTGATGCAACCACTTGATGTATCAGGCAATATTTTTGTTTTTGAATTGGATTTGACTGAATTACATCAAATGAATCAGTCTAAATACAAAGAATTTTCCAAATTTCCTGAGATTCGTCGAGATTTAGCAATTCTTGTCAATGACACTATACGCGCGAAAGAAATTCAGGATACAATAAGATTAACTGCAGGTGATTGGTTACAAAATGTTTTTATCTTTGACGTCTATCAAGGTAAGGGCATTACACCGGGTAGTAAAAGTGTTGCCTTAAGGTTAGTGGTACAACATCCTGAACGCACACTAGTGGACAGTGAAGTAGCGGAATTAATGGAGCGCGTTATTGCATCGTTAAAAGAGCAATTAGGAGCAGAGTTAAGGAGCTGACACATGAGTACGCTAACAAAGGCAGATCTTGCAAAGCACTTAGATGAGCAAATCGGTTTAACTAACCGTGAAGCGAAAGAAATTGTTGAATTATTTTTTCAATACATAAGCGAGTCTTTAATCGGTGGCAAGCAAGTAAAAATTTCCGGTTTCGGTAATTTCACCTTGCACGACAAACGTGAACGTCCAGGACGTAACCCTAGAACAGGTGAAGAAGTACCTGTGACAGCTCGTCGTGTCGTCACTTTCCATTGTGGTCAAAAACTTAAGGCGCGTGTAGAAAAATATGCAGGCAAAGAAGTTGAAGAACAACAGCAGGCTTAAGCGTAAACAAAACGCAGAGCAGGACTTACCGGAAATCCCTGATAAACGCTATTTTACGATTAGCGAAGTAGGGCAGCTCTGCGGTGTGAAGGCTTACGTCCTGCGTTATTGGGAGCAAGAGTTTTCCCAACTTAAGCCTGTAAAGCGTCAGGGCAACCGACGTTATTATCAGGCTCATGACATTCGGCTCATCCGACAAATCCGCACATTACTCTACGACGATGGTTATACCATCGAAGGCGCTCGTTCACAGCTGGTAAACACGCCTCCACCTGTAAGTCAACCAATAAAAATTAATACGATAGTGAAAAAAGTGATTGCAGAACTCGAAACTGTTTTGCAAAATCTCCAAGCTGACATTTTGAAGAACTCTTGATAGAGGATTCTTCGAGAACAAAAGATTATTTGGGTGTAACCGTGCCCCAATGGTTGTTCTGTATCCCGCATTTCATGCGGGCTACACAGACCCCAAACAATCAATGTTATCTCAAAAGAAGCGGGGCGTAGCGCAGCCTGGTAGCGCACTTGTCTGGGGGACAAGTGGTCGCCGGTTCAAATCCGGCCGTCCCGAGTTCATTATTAAACCGTACAAGGAATAGAAACGTGGAAAAAATCTGGTTAAAGAGTTATCCGCCTGGCGTGCCAGCTGAAATTGATCCGGATGCTTACAGATCCCTTGTCGAATTATTTGAAAAAAGCTGCCAAAAATATCCTGATTCTCCAGCTTTTTATAGTTTAGGCAAAACGATTACCTATCGTGAGCTCGATGCCTACACGCGCGATTTCGCGGCTTATTTACAAACCGACTTAAAGCTCAAAAAAGGCGATCGCTTTGCGATCATGCTGCCCAATATTTTGCAATATCCTATTGCGATGTTTGGTGCATTAAGAGCAGGACTTGTGATTGTTAACGTCAATCCACTTTATACCGTTGATGAACTTAAGCATCAAATGAATGATTCAGGTGCAGATGTTTTGTTGGTGCTAACCAACTTTGCAAGCGTCGTGCAAAAAGCACTGCCGCAAATGCAATCTCTAAAACATATTATCGTGACCAATGTTGGCGACATGTTGCCAGCAGTCAAAGGTTTTATTACTAATCTGGTTTTAAAATATGTTTACAAAAAAATCCCTGACTGGGATTTACCTAATCCTGTTTATTTTAAAACTGCATTACGTAAAGGTAAAAAAGCGACCTTCAAATCAATCGATCTTATCGGTGAAGATATTGCGTTCTTGCAATACACGGGCGGTACGACAGGTGTTTCAAAAGGTGCTGTCTTAACCCATCGAAATTTAATCGCGAACATTCAGCAAGCAAGTGCTTGGTTTGACGGGCTGATATTAGGTGGAAATGAAATTATCATTACCGCTTTACCGCTTTATCACATCTTCTCACTCACAGCGAATTGCTTCTTCTTCACGATGATCGGCGGCTTAAATGTTTTAATTGCCAATCCACGCGATATGCCAGCCTCCATTAAAGAAATGAAGAAATTCCAATTCACCGCTATCACTGGTGTGAATACATTATTTAATGGTTTGATGAAAGACCCTGATTTTGCGCAATTAGATTTTAGCAAATTACGTTTGTCATTAGGTGGCGGCATGGCTGTGCAGCAAGTCGTCGCTGATCGTTGGCAAAAAATTACAGGCGCACCTTTACTCGAAGCTTACGGCTTAACAGAAACATCACCTTGCGTGACCATCAATCCTGCCAACCTAAAAGCTTACAATGGCAGCATTGGTTTACCTGTTTCCTCTACCGATGTTTGCATCCTTGACGAAGATCAAAAAGAAGTGCCAATAGGCGAACCCGGTGAATTGGCTGTTAAAGGCCCTCAAGTCATGAGCGGCTACTGGGAGCACCCTAGAGAGACCGCTAAAGTCTTTACCAAAGATGGCTGGTTATTAACAGGTGATATCGCATCGATTGATGAACAAGGTTATTTGCGCATTCTTGAGCGTAAAAAAGATATGGTGTTAGTGTCTGGCTTCAATGTTTATCCAAACGAAATTGAGGGTGTATTAGCTCAAATTCCTGGTGTAAAAGAAGTTGCCGTGATTGGCGTCCCAGATGAGAACTCTGGCGAAGCTGTGAAAGCGTTTGTCGTCAAAGAAGATCCTGC
The DNA here is from genome assembly GCA_049294295.1 of Gammaproteobacteria bacterium. Taxonomy (GTDB): domain Bacteria; phylum Pseudomonadota; class Gammaproteobacteria; order DSM-16500; family DSM-16500; genus Aquicella. Next base: position 26,017 of record JBAQCP010000005.1, read on the forward strand.
TTTAACAGCGGCAGACGTCACTTCTTTTGCGCGTAACCACTTAACCGGTTACAAGCGTCCTAAACATATTGAGTTTGTTGATGAGCTTCCTAAGACCAACGTCGGCAAGATTTTGAGACGTGCGCTTAGAGCTGAAACAGGTTCACCGTCACATTAAGATAAGCACCCCTCAATTCACAGTTGAGGGGTGTTCTTTCTGCAGTCTCTTTGTCCCTCATAAATCCTCTGTTGCATTTGCAAGTTTCTCGCTTCTATTGCGAGCTGTATTTATTTGAATCTCTCGCTATGGTGTTTGTTTGGGATGGGTTCCCGCCTTCGCGGGAATGACGTGTTGGATTGGTAGCGGGGGCTCTTTGCTAAAATTCACGAAAAGCCCCGGCAAAAGATTTGCCGGGCTACGCAGAGCGGTGCTTTTTCTAGAACCCTAAAAACTGCCAGACAAGGGTTGGCTTGGTTTACCTTTTTTCGGCGCAGCTGTCGCAATCCCGAAGATTTGAAGGCTCGCTTCCAGAGGGTCTCCGGTCTCCGCGGTATATCCTTCCTACAGGTGCGATGAGGTTAAAGCGAGCCGGCCCGGATTGAACCACCCGCCAACCATCCAGCTGCGCCGAAAAAAGGTAAACCAAGTCAGCCCCAGCGCATGTGTGTAATACATGGACGAAAAAACACTGAATCCTGCGGTCAAGCCACGGGGCGACGAGGCCAACGAAGGGTAAAGATAAGGTTAAAGGCAGGGTTTCTTCCCTCGACCTCAACAATACCAGCAACGCCTAAAAAAAGTATGGAAACCCCAATCTTTATGTTATAATTCCGCGGTCTAAATCACTTAGAATGCAGCAGCCCCTATGGATAATTCAATCGCGCAAGAAGTCCAAAAAGTCAGTGTCGAAAGCGAGTTAAAGAAGTCTTACCTCGATTACGCCATGAGCGTTATCGTTGGTCGCGCGCTCCCTGATGTACGTGATGGCTTAAAGCCAGTACACAGACGCGTTTTATTCGCGATGCACGAGCTTAGTAATGACTGGAACAAACCGTACAAAAAATCCGCCCGTGTGGTGGGTGATGTTATTGGTAAATATCACCCTCATGGCGATACCGCCGTCTACGACACCATCGTTCGTATGGCGCAACCCTTTTCCATGCGCTATTTATTAGTCGATGGTCAGGGTAACTTCGGTTCTGTTGACGGCGATGCCGCAGCAGCTATGCGTTACACCGAAATCCGTATGTCGCGCTTTGCGCATGCTTTATTAGCGGATCTTGAAAAAGATACCGTTAACTTCACACCAAACTACGATGAAAACGAAATGATGCCAACGGTGATGCCAACCCGTATCCCGCATCTTTTAGTTAACGGTTCATCAGGTATTGCTGTTGGTATGGCAACCAATATTCCACCGCATAATCTCACTGAAATTATCAATGCTTGTATCGCGCTGATTGATAATCCTGAGCTCACCATCAATGATTTAATTGCCTTTGTACCTGGCCCAGATTTCCCAACAGCAGGTATTATCCAAGGCAATACCGGTATTATCGAAGCGTATCACACCGGCCGTGGCCGAGTGGTTGTGCGTGGTAGAACCGCTATTGAAATTGATGAAAAATCAGGTAGAGAACGCATTATTATTTCGGAATTACCTTACCAGGTAAATAAAGCACGCTTAGTGGAGCGTGTTGCTGAATTAGTCAAAGAAAAGAAAATCGAAGGCATTTCTGCTTTGCGCGATGAATCTGACAAGCAAGGTATGCGTGTTGTGATTGAAATTCGTCGTGGCGAAAACGCTGAGGTCGTTCAAAATAATTTATACGTTCAAACACAATTACAAAGCGTGTTTGGTATTAACATGGTGGCCTTGTCAGACGGTCAACCAAAAATCTTAAACCTCAAGCAATTAATCGAAGCCTTTATACGCCACAGACGCGAAGTTGTTACACGTCGTACCGTATTTGATCTGAAAAAAGCACGCGATCGTGTGCATATTTTAGAAGGTTTAGCCGTTGCGTTAGCAAATATCGATGAAATGATTTTGCTGATCAAAAAAGCAAAAGATTCAGCGACTGCAAAAGAAGGCTTGATGACGCATCATTGGCAAGCCGCGCAAACCATCGACATTTTAACCCGTGCAGGTCAGCACAATGCATTAATGCATACAACTGATGAATACGGTTTAACTGACCAAGGCTATCGGTTATCACCCGAACAAGCGCAAGCTATTTTAGAAATGCGTTTGCATCGTTTAACAGGCCTTGAGCAAGATAAAATTATTGGTGAGCACAAAGAGCTGCAAATAGTGATGACTGAATTATCTGCTATCTTGCAAAATCCGACACGATTAATGGAAGTTATTCGTGAAGAATTATTAGCAGTAAAAGATGATTTTGGTGATGCAAGACGAACTGAGATTGCAGAAAGCGCTGAAGGCGAAGTCTTAATGGAAGATTTAATTCCAGATGAGGAAGTCGTTGTAACGTTATCGCATGAAGGTTATGTCAAAACACAGCTGTTAAGTGTTTATCAAGCACAGCATCGTGGTGGTCGTGGAAAATCCTCAACCAACATGAAAGAAGAAGATTTTGTTGAATATCTCATTGCAGCTCGCACACACGATAAAGTGTTGTGCTTTACCAATCACGGTAAAGTTTATTGGCTCAAAGTATACCAACTACCGCAAGCAAACCGTGCAGCCCGCGGCCGACCGATTGTTAACTTACTGCCATTAGCGGAAGGAGAGAGGGTCAATGCCTTCTTGCCAGTTCGCGAATACACAGAAAACAAATACGTCGTCATGGCAACCGCAAAAGGTTTAATCAAGAAAGTATCCTTGGTTGATTTCTCACGCCCACGTTCTTCCGGCATTATTGCGATTGCATTAAACGAAGGCGATTACTTAATTGGCGCCAATATCACTGATGGTCAGCACGACATCATGTTATTCACAGACGCTGGTAAAGTTGTTCGTTTCCCTGAAGCGAAAGTACGCTGCATGGGTCGACAAGCAACTGGTGTGCGCGGTGTCAAATTACAAGATGACCAAAACGTTGTGTCGTTAATTGTCGCTCAAGATGGCGATATCTTAACAGCAACCGAAAATGGTTTCGGTAAGCGTACCGCCTTAGACGAATATCGTTTAAGTGGACGTGGCGGCCAAGGTGTTATTTCGATTCATGTGAATGAGCGTAACGGTAAAGTCGTTAGTGCGATTCAAGTTCAACAAGAAGACGAAGTGATGTTGATTAGTGATAAAGGTACATTAGTGCGAGTCCCAGTGTCTGAGATTTCATTAATAGGCCGTAATACACAAGGTGTTAGACTGATTCAGCTAGGGACGAGCGAAGCGTTAGTCAGTTTAGAATGCATTGCAATGATGAAAGGAGAGGAAACGGAATGACCCACCATCAAGCCCCCGTCATTACAATAGATGGCGCAAGCGGTACTGGCAAAGGAACAGTCAGTCAATTAGTTGCAAAACGTCTGGGTTGGCACTTTTTAGATAGCGGCGCCCTTTACCGGGTGCTAGCTTTGGCCGCACAGAAGCATAGCGTTGCCTTGGATAATGAAGCGGCTTTAGAAGTACTAGCCGAGCACTTAGATGTGCAATTTGTTGCCCAAGAAAGCAATTTTCCGCACATCATCCTCGAAGGGGAAGATGTGACTGAGACCATTCGTACCGAAAAAGCCGGTAATGCAGCCTCGATTGTGGCAGCACTTCCGGCTGTCCGCACAGCCTTGCTCAGCAGACAGCGAACCTTTCGTGAGCTGCCAGGTTTAGTGGCTGATGGCCGCGATATGGGTACGGTGGTATTTGAAGATGCGAAATTGAAGATTTTTTTGACCGCAAGCCCCGAAGAACGGGCTCTCAGACGCTTTAACCAGTTGAAGGATAGGGGTATCAGTGTTACCCTAGGCGCCCTGATCGAAGAGCTACGCGAAAGAGACAAGCGTGATCAGCAGCGGACCGTTGCACCATTAAAGCCCGCTGAAGATGCTATTATTATTGATACTGATCGCTTAACGGCAGATCAAGTAGTCGAAAGAATTCTTTCGGAGATCGAAGGAAAAAAGGCCTTTCCTGCTACCTCCACCCAAAGCCAGATGACAAATCTAGCTGAAGTGATGGTGTAGCAGAAAAGTACAAAACTAACTAACCAGTTGTAAGATTTAGAGGTTCTCTAGTGAATCAACAAGAAAATTTCGCTCTATTATTTGAGCAAAGCTTAACCGATACCCCCATGTTACCAGGCGCTATTATTACCGCAACCGTCGAACGTATTGAAGATAAACACGTTGTTGTCGATGCTGGTTTAAAATCCGAATCCTATATCTCCATCGAACAATTCTACGACGAAGCTGGCAAGCTCGAAGTAAAAGTTGGCGATGACGTTAAAGTGGCACTTGAAGTATTAGAAGATGGCTTTGGCAGTACACGTCTTTCACGTGAACGCGCTAAGCGTCTTGAATCTTGGTCACATTTGGAAGCTGCATACGAAGCCAAAGAAACCATTAAAGGTACTGTTGTTGGCCGCGTGAAGGGTGGTTTCACTGTTGAGATTAATAAAGTACGCGCCTTCTTACCTGGCTCTTTAGTGGATGTTAAGCCTATCCGCGATCCTGAAGCATTCGAAGGTAAAGAATTCGAATTTAAAGTTATCAAAGTTGATCCTAAGCGTAACAACATCGTTGTTTCCCGCCGTGCGGTTCTTGAAGCAGAAAGCAATGTTGAACGCGCTGCTGTACTTGATAATATCAATGAAGGCCATGAAATTAAGGGTATCGTTAAGAACCTTACCGACTACGGCGCATTCATTGACTTAGGCGGCGTTGATGGCTTGTTACACATTACTGACATGTCTTGGAAGCGTATCAAGCATCCAAGTGAAATCTTGAACATTGGTGATGAAATCAAAGTTAAAGTATTGAAGATCGACCGTGACACCGTTCGCGTATCTTTAGGCTTGAAGCAATTAGGTGGCGATCCATGGTTAGATATCAGCCAACGTTACCCAGTTAACTCTAAGATTACTGGTAAAGTAACCAACATTACCGATTATGGTTGCTTTGTTGAAATCGAAGAAGGTATTGAAGGTTTAGTACACGTTTCTGAAATGGATTGGACGAATAAAAACGTTAATCCTAATAAAGTCATCCACTTAGGCCAAGAAGTTGAAGTAATGGTGCTAGATGTTGACGCAGAACGTCGTCGTATTTCCTTAGGCATCAAACAGTGCACACCAAATCCATGGGCTGCATTTGCTGAAAATCATGATAAAGGCTTACACGTTAAAGGTAAGATCAAATCTATCACTGATTTCGGTATCTTCCTTGAATTAGAGGGTGGCATTGATGGTTTAATCTATCTTTCTGACATCGCTTGGAGCGAAACAGACGCTCAAGACACCTTACGTAAGTACCAGAAGGGTGATGAGTTAGAAGCAGTTATCTTAGCAATCGACGTAGAACGTGAACGTATTGCATTAGGTTTAAAGCAATTAGCTGAAGATCCATTAGCTAACTACTTAAACGACAACGAAAAGGGCCAGATTGTTACCGGTACCGTTGTTGAAGTTGACCAAAAGCAAGCAATCGTTGAATTAGCTGACGGTATTCGTGGTGTGTTACGTGCTGCTGAAATTTCTTCCGAGAAAATTGAAGACGCGCGCACCAAGTTAAACGTTGGTGATTCCGTTGAAGCGAAAGTAATGGGTTCTGATAGAAAAGTGCATGCAATTACACTTTCTATTAAAGCAAAAGATGCTAAAGCCCCAGCGAAGAAAGCAACCACCAAAGCAACGAAAGCTGCTGCAGGTGCAGGTGCTACCGCTGCTACAGCCGCGACAACAGGCAAGAAGAAGAAAGCTGCCGCTGCTGCTGATACCGGCCTAAAAACAACGCTAGGCGATTTGTTTAAGGGTATGAACAGTACAGAAGGCGAAGAGAAGTAAGTTTTACTTTTCTAAGTAACAAAAAACCACCGGCTAACTACCGGTGGTTTTTTTTAGATTTATTTATACTGTCATTCCCGCGAAAGCGGGAATCCATTCATAACTGTACTTTTGCTGTAAATTTGAAATAGATTTCCGCTTTCGCGGGAATGACAGTAGCTTGGAGAAAGGGTGGAGTGACAATCAAAGTTACCTATTTTGATCTGCCGATGTAATGTTATTAATACCAACAAGGATGAACAGCTAACCAATATAAATATAAAAAAGAGGTTTTATGTTTAGTAAATTTCGGCCTGCTCCTAGTCTTAATTCAGCAACCCCTACCATTCCTAGCGAATATCTTCTGGATTTAAATGCCACCGCTATTGATTGTTTAAAAAAAATCCCTGAACATGAATTATATCGATTGATGGTGGATGGTTGTCTGCATAAGCAAGAACATGGCTGGTTGGGTTATGCCAATCGTGAGTATGGTAGCTTAGATGCTTTATATAGAGCCTTAGAAATCGCTTTCACAAATTTAAATGAAGGTGTTTCAGTTAGTCTTATCCAAAAAATTCATAAAGCTTGCTCATTGCAAAATAACAAAGAAAAGGTAGTTGGTTTTTTTAATCTGGCTCCGGGCCATTTTAGAGAAAATGCGGGGGGCTATTATTTATTTAACTACGAGCAAAAGGGTAGAAATAATTTTTTAAGTGAACAAGGCTTTTATGAGTTTTATGATGAGTTTATTAAGAAGCATCAGCAATATGGAGCCTGCATTTCAGAAATTGATCAGGAAAAACCACGTACTGCACATATCGAGGCAAGCATACTAGCATCACAAAAAACAAAAGAAGAGCTTTGGTCTATCATTCAAGCAAATCAATCATTGTATTATCGCGCGCCCGAGCAAAGACATTTAAATTATATAATGAGAAAGAATTGTGAGAAATACAATCAAGCAATTACATTAGCAGAAACTGAGGGCGTGTCATTTAAACTGTGTAAATAGCCGGATTTTTTAACATTATTTTTTTAACACAGTAATCTACTTCGCGCCTAACTTCTCATTGCCATCTTCAAATGTCAAAATATTTTTTAATCTAAAAA
>JBAQCP010000006.1:0-1529 GCA_049294295.1 Gammaproteobacteria bacterium
GGCAGACGTTATTCGTGATGTTAAATTCACTAATGGTATACGGCAGGAAGAGGAAAATAGGTCAGTGAATGAGAGAGCAGCCGCCTAATGCAAAATATCTCATACACAACATTTGACTATAGCTCTACAAACCAGTTATTAACCCTAGCTGTGTAAAAGTAGATTTTAAGTATTCAATTTCATCTCTTATAGTAGAGTTGAATAAAGTAAATACTAGTGATATAGCTAATAAATATCCTTTAGAGTCAGTAGCTGAAAAAATAGCATTTTATAAGAATTATACTAATGGCTTAATTAAATCGACTAAAGTCAATTCATTATTAGCTACGGTATTATCACATATTCTAGAATCTAATAACTTTTATGATTTAATTAATAAATTAAATCATGTAGTTATTACTAATAAAGACCAATATATAAAATCCTTATTAAAAAATAATCTCATTAATGTGATCAAGGATAGTTAGCTATGTTTTCAAGCCAACCGAGAAGATTAGGTGTGGGTATAAACTACACTACAAGTGCTGCGGCTAATATTTGTAAAAATATAAATACCTTTGATTTTATAGAGGTAAGCACAGAGAGGTTTTTTATTGATCATAATAATGATAAATTGGATTATATAATTGAAAACTTGCCTACTGTGTTGCATGGCTTAACACTATCATTGGGTGCAAGCCAAACCATTAGTGAAAATTACTTGCATAATTTAAAATCGACTCTGGGTCGCATCAATTGCGAATGGTTTAGTGAGCATATTGGCTTAACAAATATAAATGGCTTAGAGATTAGATCGCTTATGCCAACAGAATTTACAGACCAATCTGTAAGTAATATAGTGACTAAAGCTAAGCAAATAATGGCATTAACTAATAAGCCATTCTTGCTTGAAAATATTAGCTATTATTTCACTATGCCTAACAATAATATGAGTGAGGTTGATTTTATACAGGCGGTAGTGAAAGGTTCTGATTGTGGCCTGCTTTTGGATTTGAATAATTTGTATGTTAATTCAATTAATCATAAATATGATCCGTATGATTTTGTCGATAAATTGCCGCTGGATAGAGTGGTCGAAGTGCATTTAGCAGGGTGTGAATATATGAATGGTATGCTAATTGATACCCATGCTTCACATACTAAAAATGAGGTACTTTCTCTGTTTGAATATGTCTGTGATCGAGCAAAAATTAGCGGGGTTATTATTGAAAGAGATGCAAAGCTTGATGATTTTTCGCTTTTAGTTGATGAGGTGAATTTGGTTAGAGGAATATTTGACCGAGCTTATGGAAGATTGACTCATGCTTCTTAATTCGGATAATAAGTTTAAAAATATGAATAGCAGTATAATGCTATTTATCTTTACCTTAAGTTGGTATGCAGAGGTAATGAGAGGCGTATTAGGGCGTGTCATTTAAACTGTGTAAATAGCCGGATTTTTTAACATTATTTTTTTAACACAGTAATCTACTTCGCGCCTAACTTCTCATTGCCATCTTCAAATGTCAAAATATTTTTTAATCTAAAAA
>JBAQCP010000007.1:0-8868 GCA_049294295.1 Gammaproteobacteria bacterium
CTACTACATTACACCCTCAACTGTCATTCCCGCGTAGGCGGGAATCCATTTCTAATTCACCACTTGTGTATCGTTATGGATGGATTCCCGCCTACGCGGGAATGACAGTTGTTGCAACCAACTGCACAACGTCAAAAACCCCTAACGAAAATTCTTATCCGCTTCCCTATCCCTAGCAATCTCAGGTTCGTACTTATCACCAATCGCCAATAACGTTTCTTTCGTCATAATATTTTCACCACGGTTTTCCATGTGGTAATCGCCCATATTCGTTAAAACAATAGAATCCACCGGACAGGCTTCTTCACAAAAACCGCAATAAATACATTTGAACAAATCAATGTCGTATTTCGTGGTACGGCGTGTGCCATCTTCACGTGGTTCGGAATCGATCGTGATGGCCAATGCCGGACAAACGGCTTCGCATAATTTACACGCAATACAGCGCTCTTCCCCATTAGGGTAACGGCGTAACGCATGCAACCCTCTAAAACGAGGAGAGGTTGGCGTCTCTTCATCAGGATATTCAATCGTGATTTTAGTTTTAAAGAAGTATTTATTCGTCAGCTTCATACCAACCAATAAATCCCACAAAGAGAATGTTTTTACATATTGCAATAAACGTTGCAGCATTCGATATCTCTCTCTAAGCAAACCAAGGCGCTAGCTGAAATTGTACAGCTAATGCAGTTAACACCACCCACACTAGTGTTAGTGGGATAAATACTTTCCAGCCTAAACGCATGATTTGGTCATAACGATAGCGTGGGAAGGTTGCTCTAAACCATAAGTAGCAGTATAAAAATACGCTAATTTTTAGGAGTAACCAGATAGGTCCTGGCACAAAAGCCGTCAAGGTTTCTAAATACGGGATACCTTGAAAAGGTGACAGCCATCCGCCTAAGAATAAAATAGAAATCAAACCAGAAATTAATACCATGTTTGCATATTCTGCAAAGAAGAATAAGGCAAAGGTCACGCCTGAATATTCAACGTGGAAACCCGCAACGATTTCAGACTCACCTTCTGCCACGTCAAATGGAAGACGATTGGTTTCAGCAATACCAGAAATCCAGTACACAATGAACAATGGAAATAGCGGTAATAAATACCAATGTAATACACTGCCGTTTTGCGCTAACACAATCTCTTGGAAGTTTAACGAGCCTGCCGCAATCATTACACCGATTAAGGAAAAGCCCATGGCAATTTCATAAGAAATACATTGTGCCGCCGCACGAAGTGCACCGAACATGGCGTATTTAGAGTTAGATGCCCAACCCGCGATTAAAATACCGTATACACCTAATGAGGACATCGCAAAAACGTATAACACGCCTGCGTTCACATTGGCGATCACCATGCCTTGATCAAATGGAATCACCGCCCAACCTACTAATGCGATACCAAAGCTCAAAGACGGCGCCAAGATAAACAAGAATCGATTAGATGCGGTAGGCACAATAATTTCTTTGCTTAATAATTTAAGCATATCGGCAAATGGCTGGAACAATCCAAAGGGGCCTACTCGATTAGGGCCTTTACGCACATGCATGTAACCTATAACTTTACGCTCAAAGTAAGTGAGATATAATACAATCACAACTAAGCCAATTAAAACAGCTAGTACTTTGAGAACAATAAAGGCAACTAATAATATACTTTCAAGCATCCCTAAGCCCTTTCTATTTCGACAGTGCCAAATAATTCGCCTAGGCTGTCTGTTGCGTGAATACCACCTGCGATCCAAACAGCATCTTGTGCAACTCGATCATCAAACATCACAGGCAAGGACGCTTGTCCTGTTGCTTGCTTAACGAAAGCGTTGCCGCCATCGGCTAACCCTAATTTTCTAGCGGTTTCTGCATGGATACGTAATGCAGCGACATCCCCTTCCATTAAGCCTTGAGCTTCTTGTAAAGGTTGCGCACGACGCAACAAGCTATCTAATGCGTAAATTGGCAACTCACCAATACGAGTTAAACTTTCTTTTGCATTTAAAGACCATTCAGCTGGTTGTTTAAGCTGCATAGCAATGGGTGCCATATTGTCAACAATGGCTTTCATTTCATGCTTCACTTCTTCAGAGCTTTCATAATCAAACCCTTGCAACTGTAAGAAGTTAGCGAGTACGCGTAATACTTTCCACGCTGGGCGGCTTTCACCGAAGCTATCAGCCACGCCTTTAAAGCTTTGCCAATCACCTTGCCCGTTAACGTAAGTACCTGAGGTTTCAGTAAACGGAGTGATAGGCAGAATAATATCAGCATGTGCTTGCAAGCTTTCATTGCGATACATAGAAAAGGCCACGACTAATTCTGCTTGCTGCATGGCTTTGACCGCAACAGCTGCATTAGCAGTGTCTAATTCTGGCTCGATATTTAATAACAAATAACCTTTACGTGCATGCTGCAACATGGCATTTGCACTTAGGCCAGCTTCATTTAACGGCATACCGCCCGCTAATCGATGAGGAACCACGCCTGCAAGCCATGCACCTGCTGCATTAGCACCATCTGTCATGATATTTAATTTAGCACCGGTCGCCTCTACGATACGGCTAGCTAAAAAGCGTAAGCTAGCAGCTTCTTGATGATGCAGCGCTAGATTACCTAAGATGATGCAGATATTTTGCTTACCACGTAAATGTTCTGCAATTTGCTGGATCTGCTCATTTGTATGAGCGTCACTAAATTCTTGCTTAAAGGTATTCGCTAAGGCAGCTAATGTTGAGCTCATTTTTTGAGGTGCAACAATCGCCTTGGCATCTACTTTAAAGTTAAAGCGATAATCCATCGGATTAATCGCAGCCACTTTCGCGCCTTTATTAATTGCTTTACGCAATCTGAGCGCGGCCAGTGGTTGTTCTTTTTGTAAATTAGAACCGATTAATAATACCGCATCAGCTTGTTCTAATTCACCGAGAGACATAGCAAATCCAGGGTAAGCACCCATGCTCGCTTGATCGCTGGTATCTGTTTCACGTAAACGATGATCGATATGATGCGTACCTAAACCACGCGCAACGCGTTGGAATAAATAAAGCTCTTCAATCGTCGCATTGGGTGATGCTAAAGCACCTAGTTGATCTGCACCGTGCTTTGCAATTAATGCATGTAAGCCCGCAGCCGCTAATTCAAAGGCTTCTTCCCAACCAACCACCTGCCATTCACCATTGATCTTAGCCATCGGCTCTTTTAAACGATCATCATGGTAAAGACCGGTATAGCTATAGCGATCACGGTCAGAAATCCAGGTTTCATTAATTTTGTCATTTTCACGTGCGACAACACGCATCACTTGTCCGTAACGCGTATGAATATTTAAGTTAGAGCCTAAACAATCATGAGGCGCGATACTAGGGTATTGGTTTAATTCCCAAGTACGCGCTGTAAAACGATAAGGTTTATTCGTAAGGGCTCCGACTGGGCAAAGATCAATAATATTGCCTGATACTTCTGACGAAATAGCTTCTGCGACAAAGGTAGTCACTTCAGTATGTTCACCACGATTCATCATGCCTAGCTCACGCATGCCCGCAATCTCGCTGCCAAAACGTATGCAGCGTGAACAATCAATACAGCGCGTCATTTCACTAGCAATCAATGGGCCTAAATCTTGAATTGGAATGGAACGTTTACATTCATCGTAATGAGACTGTGAACTACCATACCCCATCGATAAATCTTGTAACTCACACTCGCCGCCTTGATCGCAAACAGGGCAATCTAACGGATGGTTAATCAATAAAAATTCCATCACCGCACGTTGTGCCGCAATCGTTTTTTCTGATCTAGTAAATACTTTCATGCCTGGCATACAAGGAGTCGCACAAGCAGGCAAAGCCTTAGGTGCTTTTTCCACTTCGACCAAACACATACGGCAGTTAGCCGCAATAGACAAATGCTTGTGGTAGCAAAAACGGGGAATATAAATTCCAGCTTCGTCAGCTACCTGAATAATCATTTGATTAGGCTTAGCCGTTAAAGTTTTGCCATCTATTTCAATTTCGATATCGGCCATGATTATTCTGCCCCCGTACCTTGCATGCAACAACCATGCTCTATGTGGTACACAAATTCATCATAAAAATGTTTCAAACAACCACCCACAGGCCAAGCTGCCGCTTCGCCAAAGGCACAAATCGTTCGACCTTCAATATTTTTTGCAGCCCTGCGTAAGGTTTCTAAATCTGCCATGGTCGCTTTTCCTGCTTCGATGTCGCGTGATAAGCGATATAACCAACCTGTGCCTTCTCGACAAGGTGTACATTGGCCGCAAGATTCTTCCATATAGAATTTAGAAATGCGCGATAGTAATTTAACGATACAAACGGTTTCGTCTAATACAATCACCGCACCAGAACCCAAGCCTGAGCCTGCTTTTTGGATAGAATCAAAATCCATATCCAAAGACATCATCACGTCTGCTGGCAAAATAGGCATGGATGAACCACCAGGGATCACCGCTTTTAATTTGCGACCACCTTTTACACCACCAGCCATTGCTAGCAAATCTTTAAATGGTGTACCGAGTGGGACTTCATAGTTACCAGGCTTATTAACATGACCAGTGACTGAGAAAATCTTACAACCACCATTATTGGGCTTACCTAAACCTAAGAACCATTCTGAGCCATTTTGTAAAATCACAGGTACAGAGGCGTAAGTTTCGGTGTTATTAATCGTTGTTGGACGACCGTATAAACCGCGTGCTGCTGGAAATGGCGGCTTAAAGCGCGGCAAACCGCGTTTGCCTTCCAAGGATTCCATCATTGCCGTTTCTTCACCGCAAATGTAAGCACCCGCACCTAAATGTGTGTGTAATTCAAAACTGAAATCTGATCCTAAAATATTTTGGCCCAAGAAACCGGCCGCTTTTGCTTCATCTAATGCTGCTTGAAAACGCTCGTAAGGCTCCCAATATTCACCACGAATATAGTTATAACCAACGCTTGCGCCCATAGCATAAGCACCGATAATCATCCCTTCAATTACTTGATGCGGATTAAAGCGCAAAATATCTCTATCTTTACAGGTACCCGGCTCGCCTTCATCTGAATTACATAGAATGTAAACTTGGCCAGACCCCGGACGAATAAAACTCCACTTCATACCTGTAGAGAAACCCGCACCACCCCGACCTCTGAGCGCTGACAATTTAACAGCTTCAACTACCTGCTCAGGCGGTGTCTTTTCGCGTAAAATCTTTTTTAACTGCTCGTAACCACCCACACTTTCATAAGTAGCCAGCTTCCATGGTTCATCCAGATGTAATGTGCGGAAACAAATTTCATTAGCCATCGTGTTTGCCCCCAAGCGCCGCCAAAATATCGTCGATTTTTTCAGGTGATAGATTGACGTGATACTGTTTATCAATCTGACAAACGGGTGCGGTAACGCAAGCACCCAAGCATTCCACTTCTTTTAAAGTGAATTTGCCATCAGGTGTCGTTTCGTTTAAGTCGATACCGAGCTTTTGTTTTAAATGTTCAAGAACTGCTTCTGCGCCATTTAGAGAACAAGAAATATTGGTACACACATTAATAACATGTTCGCCAACTGGGCTGAGATAATACATGGTGTAAAAAGTTGCAACTTCATAGACCGCGACTTTTGGCATTTCTAAAAAGTCAGCAACAGCATCCATCAATTCAGTCGTCAAATAACCGTTTCGTTCTTGCACTAAACGTAATGCTTCAAACACACCTGAACGTTTTTGCTCAGGTGGATAGCGTAAATTCCAAGCCGCGATTTTCTCGCGTATGTCGGCGGATATTAGGTTTGTTGTTTGTTCGGTCATCGGTCAATCTCACCAAATACAATATCTAAGCTGGATAAAATAGAAACGACGTCAGCAATCATATGGCCTTGGACTAATTCTTCTAATCCAGCTAAATGAGGGAAACCTGCTGCACGCACCTTTAATCGATACGGTTTATTGGAACCATCCGACATTAAATAAACACCAAACTCACCCTTAGGATGTTCAATCGCAGCATAGGCCTCGCCTGCAGGCACAATATAACCTTCAGTCATATTTTTAAAATGATGAATCAACGCTTCCATACTGGTTTTCATTTCTTGACGTGGTGGTGGAACGACTTTGTAATCATCAATCATGACTGGGCCTGGGTTTTTACGCAGCCAATCAATACATTGACGAATAATACGATTTGATTGACGCATTTCATGTATACGAACTAAATAACGATCATAGCAATCACCATTCACACCGACAGGAATATCAAAATCTAATTTGTCGTAAACTTCATACGGTTGTTTTTTACGTAAATCCCACTCAACACCAGAACCTCTTAACATCGGACCGGTAAAACCAAGTGCAATGGCGCGCTCTGGTGAAATAATACCAATATCAACGGTACGTTGTTTCCAAATACGGTTGTTTGTTAATAAGCTTTCATATTCATCAACAATACCAGGGAAACGATCGGTAAATGCCCAAAGAAAATCTAACAAAGATCCTTCACGGGTTTCATTTAACTTCGCCACATCTTTTGCGTTATGCCATTTAGATGTTTTGTATTGCGGCATTCTGTCAGGCAAATCACGATAAACACCGCCTGGACGATAATACGTTGCATGCATACGCGCACCAGAAACCGCTTCGTAGCAATCTAATAAATCTTCACGTTCACGGAAGCAATAAAGAAACACTGCCATGCCGCCGTTATCTAAACTATGCGCTGCTAACCATAATAGATGATTTAACACGCGGGTAATTTCATCAAACATGACGCGAATATATTGCGCACGAACAGGAGGCGTCACACCTAATAATTTTTCAATTGCTAACACGTAACCATGTTCATTGCACATCATGGAAACGTAATCGAGTCTATCCATATAACCAATTGAATGATTATACGGTTTGCTCTCTGCTAACTTTTCAGTTGCTCTATGCAATAAACCAATGTGTGGATCGGCGCGAACAATTGTTTCACCGTCTACTTCTAAAATTAAACGTAACACACCATGCGCTGCCGGATGCTGAGGGCCGAAATTAAATACGTAGTTGCGCATTTCTGGCGTTGTAATAATACTTTTATCCACTCGCTAGTCCCTCTTCTCGCTTAAGTAGCGATTATCATGACGTATAACCTTAGGCTCTAGTATACGAGCAACGATGCTCACCGGCTCGTACACCACACGCTTTAATTTCGCATCATAACGTGCTTCGACTTTGCCAATTAATGGGAAATCTTTTCTAAACGGATGCCCGACAAAACCATAGTCGGTTAAAATGCGGCGTAAATCAGGATGATCACGGAACAAGATACCGTATAAATCGAATGCTTCGCGCTCAAACCAATTGGCCGATGGCCAAAGAGGAACTAAGGAATCCACAATGAGCTCTTGGTGATCAGGTAGGCTTGCCTTTAAACGAATACGATGATTTTTATTGAGTGATAAGAAATGATACGCCACGGCAAAACGAGTTGGTTTTGCAGGATTGTCGCGTAGCAGCCTTTCAGTCACACCACGGCCAAAACCGGTTTCGGTGGTGGATTCTGTTTGCCAATCATCTAAACCATAGTGCAAGTAATCGAGGCCACAGACATCTATTAATTGCTGAAAATCAAATTCGGGGTCATCACGCAGTATTTTGCATAAATCTAGTAAATGCTCAGGCTTTACTTCGACAGTTAATTCACCTAAAGCCACTTGGGCGCTGGAAATCCACGCTGCGAAGCGCTCATTTATTTGCGTACATAAAGTATTTACGTCAGTCATAGCGCGCCTCTAACGTTCAATTTTTTTATTACGACGAATTTTGTTTTGTAACTGGATCACGCCGTACATTAATGCTTCCGCTGTTGGCGGACATCCGGGTACGTAGACATCAACTGGCACAATACGATCACAGCCGCGAACGACAGAATACGAATAATGATAATAGCCACCGCCGTTAGCGCAAGAACCCATGGATATCACCCAACGAGGTTCAGACATTTGGTCGTAGACTTTGCGTAAAGCAGGCGCCATTTTGTTACATAAGGTGCCAGCCACAATCATCAGATCAGATTGGCGTGGACTAGGCCGGAAAATCACACCGAAACGATCGAGATCGTAACGAGACGCAGCAGAGTGCATCATTTCAACCGCACAGCAGGCCAAACCAAAGCTCATAGGCCAAAGAGAACCTGAGCGCGCCCAGTTGAAAATATTTTCAACACTGGTGGCGTAAAAACCGGGTTTAAGTAGATCGGTCATTCCCATTCAAGTGCTCCTTTTTTCCACTCATAAATAAAACCAATCGTGAGCAAGCCGAGGAAAATCCCCATGGTACTTAAACCGAACCAGCCAAATTTACGAAACACGACAGCCCAAGGCACTAGAAATGCGGTTTCTAAGTCAAACAAGACGAATAAAATAGCAACGAGGTAATAACGCACATCAAATGGCGCGCGCGCATCATTGAAAGGCTCAAAGCCGCATTCATACGTTGATAATTTTTCGGGATTAGGACGCTTGGGGCCGAGAAGATAGCCAAGCACAGGGGCAATTAAACCAACGGCAAGGCCGATGATAAGGAAAATAAACACTGGCAAATAATTTTCTAGCAACTCTCACTCTCCTGCTTAAAACTTAAAGCCTGTCAGCATGTCGGGGTACTATCAGGAATTCCCGCTGAAAAGGGCGGGAACTGCTGGAGTATTATACCTGAAGGTAAATTATTTTTTTATATAAACTTGTTACTTAATGTAGCCCGGATGACACCATCGCCGTCATTGCGAGCCACTACTGTCATTGAGAGCCACCACTGTCATTCCCGCGAAAGCGGGAACCCATTTCAAACATACAACAGACATATCGTTATAAATGGATTCCCGCTTTCGCGGGAATG
>JBAQCP010000008.1:0-6958 GCA_049294295.1 Gammaproteobacteria bacterium
TTTTTAGATTAAAAAATATTTTGACATTTGAAGATGGCAATGAGAAGTTAGGCGCGAAGTAGATTACTGTGTTAAAAAAATAATGTTAAAAAATCCGGCTATTTACACAGTTTAAATGACACGCCCCTCATAAACGAGAAACCAACCGATAATCGCCTTATTTACTACGTTAAAAGAAATTTACGATACAATATTTCTTTTAATTCAACTCCATCACTATTATCAACTTTTACAGTGGGTGTCTCATTATATCCCATACTCTCGTAAAAAAGACGGCCACGTGTATTTTTCTCTAAAACCCAAAGTGTCATTTCTGAAAATCCGCTCTCTTTTGCTTTCAGTTCTGCCTTTAAAAGTAGCTGGCGACCATAACCATTTCTCCACCTATCTGGGGCGATATATATCGCGCTTATTTCTGCCACATGCTTAGCATCCAAGCTATCATGCACACGTCCAAAGCTAATGAACCCCAGAACTATATTTTTCTCTTCAATTACCAATACTTCTGTTCTATTTGCTATCCAGCTTTCCCATAGCTTTTTTCTTTCAGGAACAGAAAGATCATTTAGCACGTGATCAGGCATAATACCTTTATAAATCCTTTGCCAGGATTTAACATGAATATTAGCTATATCAGATGCATCTAATACTGTTCCTCTTCTCACAAAAGCCACTGCATCCCCTTGTGAAAATTATGGATAGCACAGGTCATGCTCGTCGAACAACTCCATACTTCTCCAACTCAACCATCATCAAATCAGCAATCACTTGATGCATGGCAGTCGTTGGGTGTAAACGATCCCAAAATAAAAATGCTTCTGGATGTTCACACGCCTCTGCACCATTTTCTACTAATTTTGCTGTGAAATATGCGGCTTCTAACGAAGGGTTGGCTAATACATTCACTTTAATTTGCTGCTCTATTGCTTTTACTTCATGGTCATTAACCAAACGAGTTCGATTTAACATATAGTCGCCCTGGTAACAGGAGCCGGAGACATTTGTTAAATTAAATTTAGCAGGATGTTCAATGACATCGTCAAAATAACGATTCACGTCTATCGCAATAAATAAACTATCCGGATGATTTTTTCGCTCTTCTTCCACCATGTCTGCCAATTTTTTATTGTGCATAAGCGCTTTTTCTTTTAATACTGCTGCATACTCGTCGCCTTTTTCAACGACACCAGGTACATGGCTAAAATCAGGCACGCCTAGAATGAGAAATTGTTTTGCGCCTAAATAACTTAACCAATCTATTTGACGTTTAATGGAAGCCACTACCGTGTTTGTTAAATCTTCGGCATTGATACCGCTTTGTAGATAGTCATTAGAACCTGCCCAGATGATGTATAAATGATTTTTTTTGTTAAAATCTGCAAGTGATGCCATGGAATAAAAACTAACCTGGGTACCAATGTCAAAAGGCAGCGCACGCCATGAATTTTGAATGGGTTCAGCCCATGCACCGCCATAAGCATAATCCACTAAGGGAACATTAAAATTATTAGCTATTTTTTCTACCCAAACAGGTCCATTAGAAAAACGGCCTTCAGAATAAGGCGGGCTTTTAGGCAGCGTAGGGACAAAAGGAACAATGCGATGGGCGCTTGCTAATAAATAATATAAATTGCCGTTATCGGACAAACTATCGCCAAATAAAACGATTTTATCAATAGTGACTGCATAAGAAGCCTGCATAATACCAAAGCAGCTGATTAGTAAACCCAATGTTTTTTTGAGATAGTTTTGCATCCGTTTTTCTCCCTAAAAATGGATTTTTAACTGCCATCTAACATTTAGCTAATGATCTTGCCTGCCATATTCTAAACACACTAAAGATCACTGCGTTAATTAGTAAATAAGCAATCCCTGCGACAACATACCACTGTACTGTATCATAGGTTTCATTAATTAGCTTTTGCGTGACGCCCATTAAATCTAACAGTGTAACAGTACTCGCTAAAGAGGTACTTTTCAGAATAATCATGACTTCATTTGAATAAGCTGGCAAGGCTAACCGTAACGCTTGGGGTAAAATAATGCGGCGTAGAGCCAGCCACCTAGACATCCCTAAAGCATCACAAGCTGCTATCTCATTCCTAGGAATGGACGCAATAGCCCCTCTAAATAAGATCGTCGTATAACAAGCTGTATTCAAGGATAAAGTGAAAATGGCACACATCATGGGCTCACGTAATACAACCCAAGCAAATGAGCTGCGTATCCATTCAAATTGGCTCAAACCAAAATAAATTAAGAATAGCTGTACGAGTAATGGGGTACCCCGAATACAAAAGATGATGACTTCAATTATTTGGGAAACAACAGGCAATTTCATGTCAGTACAAATTGTCATGATCAGCGCTAAGGTAAAACCTATCGCGACAGAACAAACGGTCAACACACATGTAATGAATATGCCGTGTAGCAGATCAGGTAAATAAGGCAATAACGCTATCATGGGCTGACATACCTATTTGCATATACAGTCGCGTAATTTAATAATTTTTGAGAGACGCTGGTAATCAACAAATAAATACCCGCTGCAATTAAATAAAAGGTAAACGGTTGATGTGTTGTACTAGCGGCTAATTTTGATTGATTCATTAAATCACTTAAACCAATTAAGGTGACAATGGCCGTATCTTTTAACAATACCAACCAAAGATTGCCTAACCCCGGCAGCGCGTGCCGCCAAGCTTGCGGAATTTGTATGCGAGTAAACGTTTGTAAACGACTCAAACCCATTGCGAATCCTGCATCCAGTTGTCCACGCTCTATCGCTAAAAAAGCACCGCGGAATACTTGTGATGCATAAGCTCCAAAAATAGCACCTAAGGCAACAACGCCCGCCACAAATGGACTAATTTCAACATAACGACCAAGCAGCTCATTTAGAATCGCCGTACAGCCAAAATAAATAAAAAATAGAATTAATAATTCTGGCAAACCACGAATTAAAAAAATCACACTGGTCGTTAAGTATCGAAGCCAAACAGTTTGAATAGATTCAAGCACAGCACCGACCATGCCAAATATCAAGCCAAACACGCATGCTGCACCCGCTAATTTCAGGGTCACTAACGTGCCCGCTAAAATCTGCCAAAGAAACCCACTATTCATCTCATTCACCAAAATATTGGGCAACTATCTTTTGATATGTTCCATTGGCTTTGATCGTCGTGAGCGCCTTATTTAAGCCATCTAATAAGGTAGTGTTACCTTTACGCACAGCAATCGCATAACCCCTACCAAAATACAGATGATCAACAATTGGTTTATCAACAATACTGTATTGGGTGCTATTTTTGTCTTGCTTCAACCATGCTCTCGCAATTGGGGTGTCTGCTAATACCATATCAACTCTACCAGCCGCTAAATCAAGAAAGGCATCTTGCATGCTTGCATAGGTTTTAACCTTTACTTCATTAGGATAACGCTCAGATAAATATTTAACAAAGGTAGTGCCTTCTTGTGTACCAATTGTTTTTCCGGTCAGCACAGCTAGCGTTTCATGTTTAGCTATTGGTGCAACAAAACTTGCGCTTGGCTCGTAATAAGTTTGCGTAAAATCAACTTGTTTTTGGCGACTATCTGTCACCCCTAACGAAGCAATTACTGCATCAAATTTACCTAATTTTAAACCCGGAATGAGGCTATTAAACGCTTGATTGCTGAATGTACACTCAGCTTTCATTTCTGCACATAAGGCACTTGCAACATCCACATCAAATCCTTGGATTTTTCCGGCGGCACCGACAAATTCAAATGGCGGATAAGTCGCTTCAGTCGCAAAACGAATAGTCGTCGTTTCGGCATACACAGGATTAAACAACGATACCGCTAATAATAAGCCCAATAATTTAAGTAATTTCATTGATTTTCTCCTGATTAATGCTGCATTGCGTCTAAAAAGCGTTGAAAACGTTCTGTTTTGGGATGGTTAAACATCTCTGCGGTTTCCCCTTGCTCGGTAATTTTACCGCCCTCTAAGAAAATAGATTGGTTCGCGACACGTTTTGCAAAATTTAATTCGTGAGTGGCGACTAACATAGTCATGCCTTCTGCCGCTAATTGCTGCATCACTGCTAACACTTCACCAACCATTTCGGGATCTAGTGCTGAAGTAGGCTCATCAAATAACATAATATCTGGTTGCATCATTAAGGCTCTAGCAATCGCTGCACGCTGTTGCTGGCCACCTGATAATTGTGAAGGATAATGATTTAATCGATCGGCTAAACCCACTTTTTCTAATAATTTTTTAGCATCTAGAATGGCCGCTTCTTTAGATTGTTTTAACACATGAACAGGTGCCTCAATTAAGTTTTGCAATACGGTCATGTGCGACCATAAATTGAATTGTTGAAACACCATGCCGACTTTGCGGCGCAATAAAGCAATCTGCTTTTGCGTTAGACTTAATTTTGTTTGGGGATTAAATGAGATCACTTGTTGATCAATTTTTATAACGCCGCTATCTGGCACCGTTAGGAGATTAATACAACGCAATAGGGTACTTTTACCCGAGCCACTGCTCCCCATTAACGCAATCACATCTCCTTTGTTAGCTGTAAAGGAAACGCCCTGCAGAATAGGTTGCTGATGATAAGACTTATAAATGTTCTCTAACTGAATTTTTTGCATGGATAGTCACAATTATTTATTTTCAATAACTATACCATTATTAAAAGTCAGAATGTAGGAACATCTGCTGCTAACTCCGCATCGCATTCCGGAATAGACATGACCCTTGCTCGATTAAGCACAGCCAAGTACAAAATCCCGAGGCTAAATACCCCTATCACTAAAAAGTCCCAGCCAAATGGGATAACTTTGGTACCACCAAATGAGCCCAAATAGGAAATAAGCACTAAGCCGCCAATATACGGCAGCATCCAGCGCGCTGATTTTAAACCCAAGTTAGGAGCAGATATATTACCGCGCAATGCAGCAATGGTAAAAAAGGCTAAACCGCAAACAAGGGCAATCGCCAATTTAGAGATGGTTTCCCAGCCTGTCCAATAACTAAGCAAATTGCAAAAGTAAAAAGCCAATGGGCAAATAATGTAAGCCGCAGGGAGCCGGAAATGCCGAGGTACGTCAGGCAATTCTAAACGTAAACATAGCAAAGCGATTGGCCCCATTGCATAAGAAATAACCATGCCGGATACTAAAAAGCTCACCATGGCCTGCCAACCTGGAAATGGTAGGAATAAAAACATCCCAATCACAAAATTTACCATAATTGCGGCAATAGGAAAATGTTGTTTATTCAGAACAGATAACCAACGCGGTACAAAACCAATCTGGCTCATCGCATATAAAATACGCGCGGTAGAGGTGACGTAAATCAAGCCTGCGCCAGAGGGGGAAACTACAGCATCCACATATAGTAAGTTAACCAGCCAAACCAGCCCTACACCCGCAGCAAGACCCGCAAACGGCCCAACATCCCCAGCAAAACTGACGTGCTGCCAGCCGTGTGCCAAGTCAGCAGGATTTAGTGCGCCAATGAAGGCAATTTGCAAACCTAAATATAATAATAAACAAGCAACGACAGAACCAACTATCGCCAAGGGAATAGCAAATGCTAACCGTTTCGTTTCCCCTGCCAATTCAACGCCATGCTTAAAACCCGTAAACGCAAACGCAATACCACCAGAGGCAACCGCTGTTAAAATAGCCTGCCATCCGGTTAACGTATTCGCCCCTTCGCTAAAACCCGCAAAATTTGCCGTATTAAAACTCACACTGGTCAAAGCAAAAATAGTGATTAAAATAACCGCTACTTTAAAAACAAATAATACAAAATTAAAACGTACCAAGCCTTTATAACTGGCAATATTAATCACACAAAAACTTAGCATTAAAATAGTTGCCCATCCGAGACCTAATGCCGTTAAGGTAGGTACACCGTGTTGTATGGAAACAAGGGAGGTAAAATAAGTAGAGGCATATTGTAAAATGGCTAATACCTCAATCGGGGCCATTGTTAAAGCAGATAACCAAGCCACCCAACTCACGATAAAACTAGTGAGCGTACCGTGACTTAATTGCGGAATTTGTGCGGTACCACCTGCGACTGGAAACATGACCGATAATTCGGCAAATGTTAAGGCAATAATGGCTGTTGCTATCCCACCTATCACCCAGGCCATCAACGCACCTGATCCTGCTATTTTGGCCGCATATAAAGGGGCGAACAACCAAGCAGATCCTACCATCCCATTAATGCTTAACATCAGTAGACCAAGGGGTGTAAAGCGGCGGGTTAATGTGGTCACAGTCGAACATCCTTTTGATAGTAATCACATTTAATGTATCACTTCAGCTTAAAAATCGCCATTTTAACTTTAGCTTAAAATACAAAATCACAGATGATATTATGCTGCGCTAATACGATCAATTGACGGAAAAGATACTGCGGATGCTAGAACGCAACAACTGAGTCAACCACCTGCCGAGCCAATACCAGAACAGATAAATGCCTTTAAAAGACTTGTCAAAAGCAAAATGGGCCCTTTTGTCAAAGAACTCACGACTGATATGGCCCAAGGTCTCTTACAATTTATCAGAACAACGTATTAAATCTTGCCAAAAAATAATGGAATATTCTCCATTAGGCAGCCGGATGAACAATTAATTACGGCGTTAAAGAGTGAATATACGAATTTAGAGAAACATAAAGATCATCTCTACGCTTACGCACGTCATTACTTGCGGAATAATAATGCTAGGGGATTTATTCAAGAATTAAGTCATTATAAATTATTGTCTCAATTATTTAATGTTAAATCTTGTAGCAGTTTAGACGATATGGCTTGCGATTTATGGAAAGAATTGGAAGAAAAGCCGGTAGCGACGCCTAGTTTTTCGTGATCTATAACTACTGTCATTCCCAACCACCGCCGTCATTGCGAGCCACAACTGTCATTCCCGCGAAAGCGGGAAT
>JBAQCP010000009.1:0-3805 GCA_049294295.1 Gammaproteobacteria bacterium
CTCCTCTGATTGAACTTGGTAGGTCCAATTGGAGTGAAACTTATTACCAGCTCCGTTTCAATGCTTACATGGCAATGCCCTTGTTATTCGCACCGGCATAGCCGGTGGTTTCGGATCTCGAATGACATGCGTAATTTCGTTTTTAATGCCATCATGCAGAGAAGATAAGCAATTCTCGATGGCCGATATCGCTAATTTTATTGCATGTTTTTTATAAACCTTCATTCTAGCCGCTGTTGAAGGGAAAGGAGATTCAGCATCATTAGGGAAAAAATCAAATTCCCCTGTTTGTTTGCAATAATCACTTAAAATACTATATCTTTGCTCGATCCCACTCGCATTATAAACGGACTTTAACAATCTTCTCTGAGAAGGCGTTAAATTCAATCCATCCGCTATTAACTCAGCAGTTTCGCGCTGATAGCGTTTGAATTCAGGATTTGCAATGCCAATGGCAGTAATAGCAGCATTCATTATTTAAATTCCTTTTAAGTAATCGCCATTTTTGCATAAAATAAGTTTCCAACGAAAAGGAAAACACCATTTTAGCTCATAATTGTTAATGCCAGCTTTTTCTAATAAAGCCTTCCATTCTGAGCGAACGAAGCCGCGACGAATAGAAATTAGACCATCATGTGAAATGAGTCTGTTATTGAACAGTGGTGGACTTACCAATCTAAACAACCATTGCGCAATGGTATGCCGATGCAAATCATGAATAATGACTATTTGACGAGATGCCTTTAAGGTACTTTTCAAGAATTCTATCAAATCTTCATTGTTGAGATGATGGCATACCAAGGTGGTTAAAATGATATCAACACTATTTTCTGTCAATTCAATGCTAGGGAGGGTTTGCAAATGAAACGACACATTATGAGTAGAACGTTTATTTTCCCAGACTCGTAATTCTTTATTTGCAAGATTAATTGCCTCAGGTGAAATATCGATGCCTTTGAACTGCACGCCTGGAAAATACTGACTAAGATTCAGTAAAAACAACCCTCCCCCGCAGCCAATATCTAACAACGTTGATTTCTGAGGAAAGTGTTTGAGTATTTTCACTGTAGAATAGAAATAACCGAAAAGCTTGTTAACCCGAAATAACATTTTCATGCAATGTTCGTACTCTTGGGTCGTGTAATGGTCAGCCCCTAGGTCCAATAATTCCTTTTCTTGAGATCGTTCCCTAAGCATCAAATTTTCCTGAAAATCATTAATAATTTCTATCGTTATTACGCCAGAGAAATAACCCCTGGTCGGACGTCCACTGACACTAGGCCTACAAAATCCGTCTATTATAATCCCATCAATACATTAATAGATAGATCAAAGCCAGAATACTTTGATTTAACTAAATAGCGTTATATGATCACGCTAATATGAACATTCAATATAGAGTAAGAACGAAATGCCACTTATCTCAAATCAACTCCGGGGCACCCTCTTGGTCGCCCTATCCGGCATGCTTTATGGCATCGTTGGTTATTGCGGCACCATGTTATTCCGCGAGCATTTCAGCGTTCCTGCGATGCTATTTTGGCGCTTTAGCATCGCAACGATTTGGGTAGGTGTAAGCTGTCTAAGCCAACGAAAGAAATTACTGATACACGCCCATCGATATAAAGGCTTAGGAAAAGCGGTCTTATTTAGCTCAGTGTTTTATAGCGGCGCAAGTGCGTTTTATTTTCTAGCCACGGAGCACCATATTGGCACCGGTGTTGCCATGGTCATTTTCTTTTCATTTCCTGTATTTGTCACCCTATTTGCCTGGGTGCTAAGTGAGTGGAAAATAAACGAAGCAACATTTGCCTCATTAATAATGGTTATTATTGGTCTAATTTTATTGAAAGACCACGGTAGCAATGCGCTGAATATTGTTGGCGTTTTACTAGGCGTCATTGCCGCTATCTCCTACGCTTGCTATGTCTATAATAGCCAACACACCACCTATATTATTGATACACGCTTACTAACCTTGCTTATTTGCGCATCAAACAGCGCCATTTTCTTCTTATTGATGATTTACACCCATACCTTTACCGTTCCGACCACCATAACTGCCTGGGCTAACGTATTAGCCATTGGCATCATTGCAACAGCGCTTCCCATCCAATTATTACTAGATGGTCTAAAATTTATCAGCTCAGTAAAAGCATCCATCCTATCAGTGCTTGAGCCTGTGATGGTGGTCGTAGTTGGGCTTGCCTTTCTTGGCGAGTCGATCTCATCTATGCAAGTCATTGGAATTATTACGGTATTAACAGGGGCTATTCTAATTCAATTTGAAAGACCCCCAGAAACGCAAACACCCTCACAACATAACATTCTGAATTAATTGTAATACTCCCGTAATCCTATCTTAATGTTTGCCTGTTATGCTTTAAGGACCCAGCATAGCAGAAGATTAAAACATGAGAAAATGCCTAGCGTTACTCAAAAAGATATCGGAAGAAGAATTACAATCATGGAAAGACAATCCAACAGAAACGCTACCGGAAAAAGTGTCGACATTCTTATATTACATGCGAGTAGAATTTTCTTTAATTGCCCCCATTGGTCTAGACCCTATCAAACTGGCAGAAAATCTTAACGAGTGTCTCTATTTTTTAAAAAAAGACCTTCCTCAAGCATTCAATCAGAAAGCACTCCGAAAGATTGATTCAATTTCTGAAATTTGCGTTGAATTCAAAAGACATGTCGAGCAAACACTCGGCGATTCCTCTCTTGAATATCAAATCCAGCGTGAAAATGAAATCAAGCTTACTGAGCTCTATCAAGGTATAGATACTAATATTGCTGTTGAAAATGACGAAAATGAAAAATCTATTATTAAAAATAATATTGAAAATATTATTAAAGCACTAAAGAGCAATAAACTTGATATAGCGACGATGGCCTTTATGGATTTTGGTAAATTTCTCGTCCAAAATTATCCTAAAAAATCTCTATCAGATATTCAAAATCAATTAGATTCGTTTGAAATTTTTAGAGAACATGATCTACCGCCACTCCATATATTAAGCCAACTATCTGAAGCTAGAATTCGCGTGCTAGAAGAAGCTGCTACCGAAAAACGCAATACAGATACGAATAGAGCATTAGATGGTTTAAGAAAAAGTCTAAGTATATTTTCAACTCTCTTAGGCGACGATCGAGTACTAACCAAACTTGAAAGTGATGTTGATGAGACCGCTATCACCCAAACTAAAAATGCCATTGCCTGCTATTTACCTGCTCAGCAAAAAATAAGATACAATCTACAAATGTTAAATAGCAGCTTAAGCAAAGTTAAATTTTCCTTAACAGAAAAGCTAATGCATTTAGAGAAAAAACTCGAAACACTCAAACAACAAGGCTCTAAGCACGAGTCTAAAAAAACAGCACAAAGAGTAATCATTGTGAAAAACGCTATTAGTCACGAAGATCAGCCAATTGTCACCCAGGAAAATTTCTCTTCCTTGACGCAGGATATTCAAGACTTAATCACGTCAGGGAAAATGATTACACCAACGATACTAGACGAAATAAAAACTAGATTTGAGCAATTAGTCACTCATAAAATCACCCTTCCTTTGCAGAAATATAACGAAGAAAGAGGATTTTTATCTCGATTCAAACGTTGGGCTGGCGATACTTTGAAAAGAACGTTTGGTTTTGGCAAGATAAGCACATATGGGGGCGTGTCATTTAAACTGTGTAAATAGCCGGATTTTTTAACATTATTTTTTTAACACAGTAATCTACTTCGCGCCTAACTTCTCATTGCCATCTTCAAATGTCAAAATATTTTTTAATCTAAAAA
>JBAQCP010000010.1:0-2071 GCA_049294295.1 Gammaproteobacteria bacterium
ACATTATCTTTGCCCATGGTGGTGTTCCTCTTTGGATTTTATCCATTAACCTTCGTAAGTTAATGAGGATACACCGCCTAATTAATTCGTCAATTTACCTCTGTACACAAGATTCGAGCATAGCTCATTTTAACTTCGTGGCAACCTATTTTTCATAGAAAACGCCTAAAAAATAAGCTGTTTACTCTATTGCCTTGCTTGACGTTGTTCAATAAAATGCGCCCTAATCCAATCATTTTTAGGCACCCATATAGGTACCCAAAAACTGCCTAAGCTTCGCAAGGAAAATATATCATGGATAAGAAAAATTCAGGGCACAAGATTACCATTCGCAATAGCACCGCAGAGTTTCTAATTTTCACACAACAAGCTGGCGAAAAAGGTATTGAAGCGCGTTACGAGGAAGGTACTATTTGGCTAACTCAGAAACTAATGGCCCAATTATTTGATATTGACGTGCGCACAATAAGTGAACATCTACAAAATATCTTTTCTAGCAATGAGTTACAAGAAGATTCAGTTATCCGGAATTTCCGGATAACTGCCATTGATGGCAAAAACTACAATACTCAATTTTATAACCTGGACGCTATTATATCCGTCGGCTATCGCGTTAATTCCAAACGTGCTACTCAATTCCGCCAGTGGGCTACGCAGGTACTACATCAGTTCGCAATAAAAGGTTACGTGCTGGATAAAAAACGACTAGAAAATGGTAGTTTTCTGGGCGAAGATTATTTCGAGCAATTACTTGCTGAAATTCGCGAAATTCGACTCAGTGAGCGTCACTTCTATCAAAAGATTACAGACATCTATGCAACCAGCCTTGATTACAATAAAGATGCACCCACTACACGAGAATTCTTCGCAAAAGTACAAAACAAACTACATTATGCCATTCACGGCTATACAGCATCAGAGCTTGTTGTTAAACGCGCTGATAGCAGCAAACAGCACATGGGTCTAACAAATTGGGAAAATAGTCCCAATGGAAAAATTATTAAGACAGATGTATCTATCGCAAAAAACTACCTAACCTCAGAAGAATTAGACTCTCTCGGACGCATAGTGAATGCTTATTTAGAGTTAGCAGAAGATCGCGCTAAACGTAAAATCCCCATGACAATGGAAGACTGGGCTAAGCGATTAGACAAATTCCTCGAATTTGACGAACGTGAAATATTAAAAGATGCTGGAAAAATTAGCGCTAAAATTGCTAAAGACCATGCAGAAAGCGAATTTGAAAAATATCGCATCGTTCAAGATCGACTCTTTGAATCTGATTTTGACAGAGAGATTAAAGCGATTACAACGACAATGAAAAATAAAGATGATTCTGAATGAATCGAGCAAGAACCATTTGCACTAATTATGCAGCAAGCTGCTGCATAATTGCTTAGGAAAACTAACTGATGAGCTAGCGTAGCTATCAATTTTAAATAAAAAATATACCAGGAGCTAGTGCAATCATTAAAAGATTTATACGATTTAAAAAAGACCTTCCATTGATATGCAAAGAAGCTCCAATTAAGATAAAAGAACTAACGTATAATGATTATGCTCAGTTAATATCTAGATGGTCAAAAAGCAATAATTTATTACTAACAAATTAAAAATATTTTCAAGAATACAAAAACTAATAAAAAAGAAGAGATACATATAAACACCAGCTTCCATTTAAAACACTTCTCTAGTCTTTTATTAGGATCGACTTCTTCATTAATTTCATGATAATCATCTTCACGCTTCTGGCGTTGCATTTCTTTTCTAGTTTTGGTTGCAGAATTTTCATAATCATCCATCCCAAAATAATATTGAAATATATCAACACAAAAAAACAGAACCAATGCTAAGAGCCCTACTGCAATCCATATTGATAAATAACTGGCTTCATTAAAAATCCAAAATACAGTTCCTTCTGAAAAAGCCAGCTGTCTACATGCTGGGGCGTGTCATTTAAACTGTGTAAATAGCCGGATTTTTTAACATTATTTTTTTAACACAGTAATCTACTTCGCGCCTAACTTCTCATTGCCATCTTCAAATGTCAAAATATTTTTTAATCTAAAAA
>JBAQCP010000011.1:0-2703 GCA_049294295.1 Gammaproteobacteria bacterium
GCTCCATCCAGGCTACACTCACTAAAACCTGTTCCCAGCATATTACGGGATGGCCTCTTTGTCTGCAAAATGATAAAATCACGCCAATTTTAATCTTCTGATCAAAGACGAGGCGCTTAATGCAGCAACCCTTACCGAAAACCTTACCAGACTTCCAGAAAGCCTCTGTATTAGTGGTCGGGGATGTCATGCTAGATCGCTACTGGTTTGGAGATACTTCCCGTATCTCGCCTGAGGCGCCGGTCCCGGTTGTTAGAATCGCCAGCAAAGACGATCGTCCGGGAGGTGCCGGTAATGTGGCGTTAAATATCGCGGCATTAGGCGCAAAGGTTACCCTGCTAGGCATTACCGGCTGCGATGAGCCAGCAAAAGCATTGTCTAACCAATTAAGTGCAGCGGAAGTCAAACACGACTTCTGCCAACTGCCCAATATGGAAACCATCGTCAAACTACGTGTTATCAGTCGCCACCAACAATTAATACGTCTAGACTTCGAAGAAGCGTCTTTGCAAATTGATCAAGCAGACCTGATAAAACGTTACAAAAAGCATTTAGCGACAGCTAACTTAGTGATCTTGTCTGATTATCGAAAAGGCACCTTGGCTGACCCTCAAGCATTTATCCAGTTAGCAAAAGCCGCCGGCATTCCCGTCTTAGTAGATCCGAAAGGCAATGACTTTAGCATTTACCAGCAAGCAAGCATCATCACCCCCAACTTAAAAGAATTTGAAACCATCGTCGGCCACTGCCCTCATGAGCAAGACCTGATAGATCGAGGCCGTGCGCTGCTAGAAAAACATGCGATTGAGTCTTTATTAGTAACGCGCGGTGAATACGGTATGACGCTGATCCAAGCAGACACCGTCACTCACCTACCCGCTTATGCACGTGATGTTTTTGATGTCACCGGTGCAGGTGATACCGTCATAGGCGTGTTGGGCGCCGCCTTCGCTGCTGGCGAAAAAATCATACCCGCCACGGCACTTGCTAACTTAGCTGCCAGCATTGTGGTAGGCAAGCTAGGTGCAGCAACGGTCAGCGTGCCGGAATTAGATGCTGCGTTAACCGGCAAAACTAGCTTTGCATCCGGCATTGTCAATGAAGAGCAATTAGCACTAGCGGTGAGTGAAGCACGCGCACAAGGCAAACGTATTGTATTCACGAATGGCTGCTTCGATATTCTGCATGCAGGTCATGTGACCTACTTACAATTAGCAAAACAGCTCGGCGATTATTTAATCGTTGCCGTCAACACTGACGACTCTATTAAAAAATTAAAAGGTCCTAACCGCCCAGTTAACTTGCTAGAACACCGCATGACTGTATTAGCAGGCCTTGGCGTCGTTGATTGGGTCGTACCATTTGCAGACGATACCCCTGAACGCTTATTGCATTTGTTAAAACCCGAATTACTTGTCAAGGGTGGCGACTACCGGCTTGATCAAATCGTCGGCGGCGATATTGTGCGCGCTTACGGCGGCGATGTGCGCATCATGAATTCTAGTATTACTACCTCTAGCACCTCGATTATCAATCAAATAAAAAATAACGACGGAGATAAAACACATGGCTGATGTTGGCAATTTATACGTCATCGCTGCACCTTCAGGTACTGGCAAAACAACACTCGTACATGCATTAACGAGCACACTGCCTGATATTACAGTTTCTATTTCTTATACGACGCGTGAAAAACGTCCGAATGAAGTAGACGGCATCAATTATCACTTTGTTGATAAAGCTGAATTTGAACGCATGATTGCTCATCATGATTTTTTAGAATATGCCACCGTGTTTGACCAATACTATGGCACCTCTAAAACCTGGGTAGAAGACACTCTCGCAAAAGGGATAGACGTTATTTTGGAAATCGACTGGCAAGGTCATCAGCAAATTAAAAAACTGTTTCCCGATTCCAACAGTATTTTCATTCTGCCACCGTCTCTTGAGCATTTACGTGACCGTCTCGTTAAACGTAACCAAGACCATCCAGACATCATTCAAAAGCGCCTAGCTGACGCGCGAGAAACGGCATCCCATATTCGTGAATTTAATTACCTGGTTATTAACGATATGTTTTCAACCGCTCTACATGAGCTAAAGATCATTATCGAAACGGGCCGCTTACTGCGACACCGCCAATTGGCTAAACACCAGCAATTGATCAAAAATCTATCAACCATGGCTGTATAAGAAACATACCCATTTACTCCAAAATCTTGTATGATGGGTCAACATTTTTAGACTAATAAGTAAAGGTATTCGTAATGGCTAGAGTCACCGTAGAAGATTGTTTAAAAAACGTAAAAAACCGCTTTGAATTAGTCCTAATTGCCGCTAAAAGAGCGCGACAATTAATGCGTGGCAAAGAGCCAAAAGTAGATTGGGACAACGATAAATCCACCGTTGTTGCACTACGTGAAATCGCAGCTGGCTATACTGATTTCAGCCATCATGACATTCATGAAGAAGAAGTCTTTGAAACTCAAGTAGTTGTCGTGAAACCAGCTGGCGTTGCAGATGAAGATATCGCAGAGTTGATGGATACTGAGATTGTTATCGACGAACAAGAAATCAACATCAAAGACAGCGACGAAGAAAACAAAGAATAGCCTCTAATGTAGCCCGGGTGACCTCAAGGAACCCGGGCTACTGCTCCGCCTCCTCCAGATACCGCCGTAACTACCCCCCCCCCAGCAACAA
>JBAQCP010000012.1:0-8014 GCA_049294295.1 Gammaproteobacteria bacterium
CCGGCAAAAGATTTGCCGGGCTACGCTACTCGCAATGACGGCATTACCCATCAAGCCACACATAAAACAACGGTTCAAGATGACATCCAACACTCCCCAGTGGTACCCTGTAGCACAATTTTCTCGACAGATGTTTGGACTTATAGCGCATGAATTATTCAAAGCACGTTAAACAGTTAATATTCGCCTTAGTTGGTGGTTTATTAGTCGCCACAGTTTCTTTCTCAGAAAAAAGTCCAGCACCTATTTTGCCTCAGCCGATCGAAATTAAAGCGCCTACACCCGTGGTAGGTACAAATTATACCCAGCGCGCAGCTAGATTATGGAATCTGCAAGATGCAGATATTTTAAGTGTCATTAATGAAGTGTCTCAAGAAACCGGTAAAAATTTTGTCGTTGACCCAAGAGTGAATGGCAAAATTACGTTAGTATCTAGTAAGCCTTTGCGCCAAAAAGAAGTGTATCAAGTCTTCCTCTCTGTTCTTAGTATGGTTGGTTACTCTGCCATTCCTAGCGGCAACGTTGTTAAAATTGTCCCTAACATGGAAAGTGGAGAGCAGGCAACATCTGTTATTTCTGGTAAAAATGGACCCAAAGGGGATGAGGTGGTTGTCCGCATTATTCCGTTAGAAAATGTCTCAGCTGCTCAGCTTATTCCTGTTTTACGTCCCATGATGCCGCAATGGAGTAATGTATCTGCTTACATGCCAGGTAATGTGTTGATCTTGTTGGGCCGCGCGTCTAATTTAGATCGTATTTATCATGTCATACAAGATGTTGATAGCGCTGCGACTAGCGGTATTCAAATGATTCCTTTACATCATGCATCCGCTTCTCAAGTGGCGATGGTTTTAAATAATCTACAAACGGCAGCACGTTCAGCAGGTGATCCGGCGAATGTATCTGTTGCAGTCGATGAGCGTAGCAATAGTATTTTGCTCGGCGGCACCAAAGCGATGCGTGTCAAAATGCGAGTGTTAATTTCAGAATTAGATGCACCTGTTGCAGCCCCTGCTGGCAATACTGAAGTCGTTTATTTGCGTTATTTAGAAGCTAAAAACTTTGCGCCTTTGCTAGGTAAAATTGCCCAAAATATTATGGGCAAAGAAAATAGTGGTGGTGCGTCAGTTGATATTGGCAGCACAACTAACACCTCAAATAATACGAATAGCGCGAGTAATGCTTCAACGTCAGCTGTTCCTAAAGAAATTAATACTAACTCAACTTATATTCAAGCTGAGCCAAATACGAATGCGATTATCATTACCGCGCCTCCCGCGTTAATGCAGGCGATAAAAACGGTGATTGCGAAATTAGATATTCGTCCGGCTCAAGTATTAGTAGAAGCTATTATTGCTGAAGTGGATGAAAGTAATTTAACTAGTTTAGGTGTTCAATGGGGCAGTGTGACAGCTGAGGGACTGGTAAATACATCCGGATCCCAAACCTCATTCCCACCGTTTGGGGCGGGTGTGGTGGGCATTATGCCGCACGTACAAATTGCCGCGGTCCTAAGTGCACTGCAAAATCAAAATGGTGTTGATATTTTATCGACACCACAAATTGTTGTCTTAGATAATCAAAAGGCCAGTATTGAGATCGGTCAAAGTGTGCCGGTGCAAACAGGTTCTTATGCGACAACAGGTGGTGCTAATACTGTTACACCATTTACAACAAATGATTACAAGCCCGTGACCTTGAAACTAGATGTCACACCACAGATTAATTTAAGTCGTTCTGTTCGTCTCAAAATGAACTTGAAAAACGATACCTTGCAGAATCCACAAAATCCGGGATTAAATCCGCTGATTAATACGAGTAAAATCGCTAACTCCGTTATTATTAATAGCGAAGACGTATTAGTGCTTGGTGGTTTGATCAGCAATACCAATAATGAAAATATTAACAAAGTGCCTATTTTAAGCAGCATTCCAATGGTGGGCGATTTGTTTAAACAAAAAACCACTAACCAACAAAAACGTAATTTGATGGTGTTTATTAAGCCTATTATTATGAAAGATAGTGAAGATGCGATGTTGCTCAGTCACATGAAATATAATCAAGTGAGAAGCATACAAGCAAATTATCGTGAAGAATTGGCAAATATTGGTGATGAGCCTTTAAGAAGTATGGTGCCGCCATGGAAAAATTCTCACGATTTACCAGCTCCATTTGAGCATTAATTATGAATATGCTGCGCTTTGCATTTGCCAAACGATATGGCGTGCTCTTAGCAAGCACTGATAACAAGATAGCTAAGATTGTCTATCATCAACCGCCAACCTTTACTGTGTTCGCTGAGTTGCGTCGACAAATACAAATGCCGTTGGAATTAACTCAAGTTAGCGAGCATGATTTTAATCAGCTGTTAGTCAAAACCTATGAAACAGATTCTGCAACAGCCATGCTGATGGCAGAAGATATGGGTGATGCACTTAATTTATCTGATTTGTTGCAAGAATTACCGAAAGCGGAAGATCTATTAGAAAAGCAAGATGATGCACCTATCATTCGTTTGTTGAATGCATTATTAAGCGAAGCGATTAAAGAAGGTGTGTCTGACGTTCATATCGAAACGTTTGAAGATAGAGTCGTGATTCGTTTCCGCGTGGATGGTATTTTGCGTGAAATCGTTGAGCCGCCGCGTATTTTAGCCCCATTGATTGTATCTCGTATTAAAGTCATGGCGAGATTAGATATTGCTGAGAAGCGTTTACCCCAAGATGGCCGCATCACCTTGCGCATTGGTGGACGAGCTGTGGATGTTCGTGTGTCTACTATGCCCACCAATCATGGCGAACGTGCCGTGTTGCGATTACTAGATAAACAAAGCGCGCGCTTAGACTTGGCTGAATTGGGCATGGAGCCTAATTCTTTAAACCTGCTGACGCAATTAATTAATCGTCCGCACGGTATTATTTTAGTGACGGGTCCTACCGGCTCGGGAAAAACCACTACGCTGTATGCAGGCTTAACCGTTTTAAATAATGAAAGACGCAATATCTTAACGGTTGAAGATCCGATTGAATACGATTTAGCAGGCATAGGGCAAACGCAGGTTAATAACAAAATTAACATGACCTTTGCTAAAGGGTTGCGCGCGATTTTAAGGCAAGATCCTGACATTGTGATGATCGGTGAAATTCGTGATCTTGAAACTGCTCAAATTGCGATTCAAGCCAGTTTAACGGGTCACTTAGTGTTGTCTACGTTGCATACCAATAGCGCCATTGGTGCGATTACGCGTTTAGATGATATGGGCGTTGAACCCTTTTTGTTAGCCTCAAGTTTAACGGGTGTGATTGCTCAGCGTTTAATGCGCTTACTTTGCTCTGCTTGTAAAAAACCACAGCCCGCATCGCCTACTGAGAGTGCTTTATTGGGTGTACCTGCAGAATCACAGACGATTATTTATCACGCGGTGGGTTGCGATCAATGTCGTTTTTCAGGCTACTCTGGTCGTAGTGGTGTTTATGAGGTGATTGCGATAGACGAAACTTTGCGTACGATGATTCACGATGGTGCAGCAGAGCAGCTAATGCGTAAATATGCACGCGGATTATTTCCAAGCTTGCGCCAAGATGGTTTCCGTCAGGTATTAAAAGGCACCACATCACTGGAAGAAATTTTACGCGTCACTAGCGAGGATTAATCGCCATGCCTGCCTATCATTATGTTGCTGTTAATCAAAGCGGCCGTGAGCAAAAAGGGGTTATCGAGGCAGAAACAGAAAAACAGGCGCGACAAATGTTGCGTGATAAAGCACTTATTCCGTTAAACGTTCGACCCACTCAAAATAAAAAAGAAGCAACGGCTCCCTTTTGGTCTAATTGGACGCGTCCGCGTGGTTTATCCAGTAAAGAGCTTGCTTTGATTACCAGACAATTTGCGACGTTATTATCGGCGGGATTGCCCATTGAAGAGGCGCTCCAAGCCGTTGGCGAGCAAACAGAAAAGCCACGTGTGAAAGGATTGATTCTTTCTGTCCGAGGTAAAGTGTTAGAAGGACATTCATTGGCAACCGCATTGCGCGAGTACCCTGACGCATTTTCTAATCTATATTGTTCGACCATTGCTGCTGGCGAAAAATCTGGCTACTTAGATAAAGTTTTGATGCGCCTGGCTGAATATACTGAGCAGCAATGGCATCTGCAACAAAAATTAAAAACGGCTTTGATCTATCCTTCGATGATTATTTTAGTCGCCTTTGGCATTGTTGGTTTCTTGTTGGAATACGTTGTACCTAAAATGGTGGCGGTCTATTCCCATTTAAATCAAGGGTTGCCGACTTTAACTCAGATACTTATTTCAACAAGTAATGTTGTTAGAAGTGCGGGTTTGTATATTATTTTAATATTGGTGGTGGGTTTTATCTTGTGGCGGCGTGCGTTGAAGAAAAGCCCTGCCTTGCGTGAACGCTATCATCGGTTCTTGTTAAAATTACCTTTAATTGGTTATGCGATTAAAACGGCGGACACGGCTCGTTTTGCTCGTACTTTATCTATTTTAACGGCAGCGGGTGTGCCGGTGCTTGATGCAATGCAAATATCGGCGCCTTTAATGACTACCTTGCCTATCCGTAAAGCGGTGGAAGAAGCGGTTTTTCGTGTAAGGGAAGGTGCAACGATTCATTTAGCATTGAAGCAGACGCAGTTTTTTTCGCCTATGGCGATTCATATGATTGCGAGTGGTGAGGCGAGTGGTCAGTTGGAAGATATGTTGCAGCGGGTGGCGTTTAATCAGGAAGATGAGATTTTGCGGTTGATTGAGGTTGGGTTGGCGTTGTTTGAGCCGGCGGTTATTTTGTTGATGGGTATTGTGGTGTTGTTTATTGTGTTGGCGGTGTTGTTGCCGATTTTCAATTTGAATCAGTTTGCAGGTTAGCTAAATATCTCCGCAAGCTGTTGCCTGATGTGGGAGAAGTGAGGTGGTGCTAAAATGCTGTCATTCCCGCGAAAGCGGGAATCTATCTTGAATATGCAGCAGGTGTAACATTTAGGATGGGTTCCCGCTTTCGCGGGAATGACACATAAGAATAGGGGTTGGATTTATGCAGTTGTTAATCTAGTAAATCAATGTCCATATTCCCAAACACTTGATGCACTGTCTCATCCACCGCGTCGGCTAAATTATAGCTCGACTCGCCAAACCAGCGGCGTATGGCAATTAATTCACGGCTGCGTAGAAAAATATAAAAGCTTAGGAATACGACATCAGCTTCTTTATTTTCTTCAGGGAAGTGATAGCGCTCTGCATAAGGCAAACGCTTTTCAGACTCTTGTCGAGTGTAGGAGGATAGAATGTTTAATGCTTCTTCAGCAGAATCTGCTTCTTCACAATGCTTTTGCACTGCTGCGTATTCTTTAACACGCTGCTCAATAATTTTATCTAATTCATCTTCTTTAAATAATTCTGTATAGCCATGCGGTAAGCGTTCGTCTAAGCCAAATACTTTATTAATAAAGTCGGCATTTTCGACATGTGCATGTGCTTCAATGGAACGATGAAAGAAAGGCACGGCATGACAAGCACGCTTGAAGGAAGGCAGGTTGATATACAATCTGTTTTCTTTGACGGTAACGGTACCAAGACGTGTTGGGTGGGTGGTATTTTTTTTAAACGTATCTAATGATTCAAAAGCAATATCAGCGCATTCATCTTGCCAAAACCAATTCCAGATATGACCTTGAGGGGTTTTCTTCAGGCAATGCAGGTGGTTGAGCGTCGAGATCAAATTTTCTTTATGGTTAATTTGATAGCTAAGTCTGATCGGTTGATAAGCCTCACCTGTTTCTATCGTTAAGAAAGGCTTTTGTAACCGCTCAAACATATATGACGCTCCTTAATAGACTGTATTCGCAACCCTAGCGTGAACGGCGTGGTGTATGATTCTGATCAGCCTTGCTGGTAGGTGTATTATCCGCAATCGTTTGATCTAATGCAGTGGTTATCTGTTGTAATGTTTCAGGCGATAACGAGCTGGTTTGATTGGTTGCCACTAAAGTAACTTGATTGGTATAAACTCGCTTATTGCTGTTATATGCTTGTTTTAAAATGGAATCTAGTGCATTAGCTAAGCGTGGATTAGCTGATTTAACGGTTGCTATGTTTAGTGCAACGGCTTGTGCCTCAGTTGTGATATCTTGTTGCTTTGTCATGGTTAACCCCTCGAATTGCACTGCTTTTTTTAATTCTAGTTTTATTATAGGCGCATTTTTGATAGAAGATATTAACGTTGTATTAACTAAGGCAAATGTATTCATTGTGCTACCCTGCAAGAAAACGACGGAACCAATAAATCTGTTTACATTTTAATCAAGTTTTGCTAGATTGCCAAGCATAAACTTAATGAAGAGATTCAAGGATCTTAATATGAAAAACGCGTTTAAATCAATTAATTATCGTCAAGCCGGCTTTACCCTGATAGAAGTCATGGTGGTTGTTGTTATTTTGGGCATTTTAGCGGCTATTATCGTGCCAAAAATCATGAGCCGTCCTGAGCAAGCCAGGATTGTGAAGGTTAAACAAGACATTTTAGCCATTCAAAGTGCCTTAGATCTCTATAAGTTGGACAATAGCACCTATCCAACGACTGATCAGGGGTTAGCGGCATTAGTGACTAAGCCGACCACCCAGCCAACGCCGCGTAATTGGAAGTCTGATGGTTATTTACAAGACGTGCCTGAAGATCCATGGGGTAGTGCGTATCAATACCTTAATGATAATGAAAAAGTGCGTATCTTTAGCTATGGTCCAAAAGGTAAGGAAGGTAATAGCGAAATTGGTAACTGGAATATGAA
This sequence comes from Gammaproteobacteria bacterium, assembly GCA_049294295.1. GTDB lineage: Bacteria > Pseudomonadota > Gammaproteobacteria > DSM-16500 > DSM-16500 > Aquicella. The sequence continues at coordinate 6,801 of JBAQCP010000012.1, forward strand.
CGAAGTGACAGGTAACTAGTCATGAAAAGTCGACGCTCGACGCAAGGGTTTACCTTAATCGAGATTTTAGTCGTGCTATTTATTATTAGCATTGTGACGAGCGTCGCTTTATTAAGCATTAGCCGCAATCAAAATAAGCAATTAGAATCATTTACCAATGAATTGACCCAAATTGTTTCGTTAGCAGAAGAGCAGGCTATGTTGCAGCCGATTGTCTTAGGGCTGTCTCTGCATGGACAAACATTTCAATTTGCAACGTTGAAAAATGATGTGACAGCGGATAAGAAAAATAAATGGACGCTGTTTCAAGATACTATCTTAGGTAAGCAAGCGATCCCTGAAGATATTCAAGTGGGGGTTGAAGTCGGTAATCAATTAGCCTCTTCTGATGAAGCTGATAAAACGAATCCACAGATTATTATCTCAACGAATGGTGATATCACGCCATTTACTATTTATATTGGTAAGCGTGGTGAAAAACCACGTTATATGATTACAGGCGATGCAGATGGAAATGTGTCAAATAAAGTATTGTCTTAATGGCAAGCGTGTTTCTCTTAGTAATGACATCGTTGCTGTCATTCTCGCACACAGCGCTGTCATTCCTGCACACGGCGCTGTCATTCCCGCACACAGCGTTGTCATTCCCGCGAAAGCGGGAATCCATTTCAAACCTGCCTCTGAAGAAACGATAGAGATAGATTCCCGCTTTCGCGGGAATGACAGCGCTTTGCGCGGGAATGACAGCCTGCGTAGCTCGCAGGCAATGCGGACTACATGTGGTTTAACTTTAATAGAAGTATTAATCGCCCTCGCCATCGTCAGTATCGCCATGACCGCTATCATCAAAGCCACCTCCCAAAATATTTTAGGCACCCGTTACCTGCAAGACAAAACCATAGCCATGTGGGTGGGCGAGCAAGTTTTAAACGAAGCAAGAGTCGGTGTGCTGACGCTTTCAGAAGATCAACAAACACAAACTACAACCATGTTAGGGCAAGACTGGCCTTGGCGTGCTGCTCAAGAGACAACACCTAATTCACGCATTAAAAAAATGAGTGTTGATGTCTTTGCACCTGGGACGGAAGAAAATCCTATTATTAGTTTGGATACCTTTGTTTATTCACAGAAGAAGATGGAGAATGAATAAAGTTTTTCTTCGCCACCACCACTGTCATCCCGAGCGTAGCGAGGGATCTCCCTCTGTAGTAACT
>JBAQCP010000013.1:0-2529 GCA_049294295.1 Gammaproteobacteria bacterium
TAAGTCTGGATCCCGCGGTCAAGCCGCGGGACGACAAATTTCATAAATTAGCCTGCAAAAAAATATGCGTCGATCCCTCAGCATTGCATGCGGGCTACACAGCCCATCTTAAACCTTGAATCTTTCCTCATATTTAAGTCTAATAGATTCTAATAATTAGCCGCGCTACAAGGAATAGTGATGATTAATCAAAAGGATATTAGATTCGACCTCGGTCTCTCCAAGCTCCTCCCTGAATGGCGTGCTTTACTATCCCCTAAATACTTCCCAGCAGATTTAATAGCCGGCATAACAGTTGCCTTTGTTGCTATTCCTTTGTCACTCGCTATTGCCCTTGCGTCAGGTGTCGCACCCGGCATCGGTTTAATAACAGCCATCATAGCCGGTATTGTTTGCGCCTTATTTGGTGGTACGCCATTAGCTGTTAGTGGTCCTGCTGCTGCCATGTGCGTATTAATCGCCAGTGTCGTTGAAAAATACGGCGTGGCGTCTTTACCTATGATCGGCTTGCTCGCGGGGTTAATGCAATTATTAAGCGGTATATTTGGATTAGGTAAATTTAGCCGGTTTGTACCGCTCCCTGTGATTGCTGGTTTTACCTCAGGTATTGGCGTGATTATCTTATTTGGCCAATTGCCTAGAGCATTTGGACTTGAGCCGCCAGCAGAATCTCATATTACGGATATTGTCCGTCATATCCGAGACTACAACGATGAAATTAAAATCACTTGTTTGCTTTTGGTCGCGCTCACCATTGCGATTATCCGTGGGTTACCCAAAATATTGCCTAGTGTGCCACCGATATTACCCGCAGTCTTGGTCACCACCTTGCTTGTTTACTTCCTTAAATTAACTGACGTGCCATTAATTGGTGAAATACCTCGTTCCTTACCTAGCCCTCATATACCTAGCATGCCAAATATGGGCATAGCTGAATTATTTTTAAGTGCATTTACTATCTATATGCTAGCGTCTTTAGAGACATTACTGTCTTCTATTGCAGTTGATAAGTTAACCGGTTCTAAAAAGCATGATCCTAACCAAGAATTAATTGGGCAAGGGTTGGGTAATATAGCGGTCCCACTGTTTGGTGGTATTCCTGTGACGGGTGTTATTGCTCGGTCTGCAACCAATGTTAAAGCAGGTGCGAAAACAAGACGTGCTTCTATTATCCATTCACTTATTATTATTTTAACCGTCTATTTAATTGCCCCCTATATTGCTTACATTCCTATTGTTGCATTAGCCGCTGTATTATTCTCAGTCGCCTTTGGCATGATTAACTTTAAAGAGTTTTATACACTTTGGGTGACATCACGCTCGGAATCATTTATTTATACCGCCACCTTTTTAACAATCGTATTTGTTGATTTAATTGCGGGTGTACAAGCTGGAATGGCTGCTGCTGCATTGTTGCTTTTATTTAATGCGGCTAAAGCTAGATTACTCATTTCTTCGACTGTTTATGACGACACCATTCGGTTGTCTGTCTCTGGCCCATTGACCTTTTTATCCGTTGGTAAAATTGCTGACTTTGAAGAGCAGTTAAGTAAAGCACAATCTGATAAAACAGTCGTTCTAGATTTAACTGACGTGACTAGCTTAGATTCATCAGGTGCATCAGCGATTGTCGATCTTTATCAAATTTGCAAAGAACGACATTTGCAATTTTATATTAAAGGCTTATCACGTCGTTTTGAGAGTATGTTTGATGTCTTAGATAGTGAATTCCTATTGGAAGATCATTATTTAGTATCTGAGCATGATTTAAAAGATAAAGAATTTACAGGTAAAGTGCGTTCATCACATGGTCGCTTAGTGCATGGCGTGAACTTATTTCATAACCAAATAAAGCATAATGATAAACGTTTATTTGAAGAAATTGTTCATAAACAAGATCCGCACACATTATTTATTACATGTTCTGATAGCCGCTTAAATCCAGCGGCTATGACATCCACCGAACCTGGCGAGCTATTTATTATTCGTAATGTCGGAAATTTCATTCCGCCTTATGGTAAAGCTGTTCATCATAGTGAAGCCGCAGCACTTGATTTCGCATTAAAATATTTAGATATCACCGATATTGTTATTTGTGGCCATGCAAATTGTGGTGCGATTAAAGCCTGCAAAGAATTTGATTCCCAAACCTTCCCAGCCTATTTAGCTGAATGGATAGGGTTGATGAGAAAAGAATTAGTTTTTGATTCCTCCATTACTTTGCATGAATTAGCAAAATTAAATGCTAAAAAACAAATTGAAAATTTAAAAGAATATCCTGTTGTGCAAGAAAGAATGGTCAATTATGGATTGAATATCTATGCATGGTTCTTTGATTTTGATAGAAATTGCATTTACGAATGGGATCCTAAATCAGATATATTTAAATCGTTGTTGTCTAAGAATGATCTTGCCCCGACTTTGTAGACACAGTCATGCGACAATTTTAAATTGATTCTCAAACACTTCAGGTGCGATTGAACCAATAGCGGAATGTCGACGAACCCGATTGTAATACACTTCAATGTA
>JBAQCP010000014.1:0-1675 GCA_049294295.1 Gammaproteobacteria bacterium
CCCATGGCATGACCACGGGATCCAGAGAACCTTCTACAGCTGCGACTCTGGATCCCGTGGTCATGCCATGGGACGACGAGGCACTGGTGAGAGTTTCTCGATGTTCAAGATTCCTGGCTGACCTTCGGTCATCCGGGCTACATTTATTTAGGTAAGTCACAGGGTTTAAGCCAATTCTTCTTCTAGGTGATAAATTGGCAATATTGTACCCCATTGTTTACATCCTGGACAATGCCAGTGTAGGGATTTACCAGCAAAACCGCAGGAGTTACATTGGTAATCCGGTTTATTGGCTAGAACTTTTTGCATGAGTTTTTCTAGGATATGTAGATCGTCCTTAGCCCTACCCTCAGTATTAGCATGATAGAGATTCACTAGGGAATAAAGCCCACGCAAAGAGGGATAGCGTCTAACATAATCTGCAACAAAGTGGATAGCCACTTCTTCGCCGCGCCAACGCCTAATTTGCTCGGTTAAAATTAACACCACAGGAATACGTGGGTATTTATCCGCTAATTCTTTTAGATACTCAACTAACTCTTCTTTTTGATCTAAATGTTCATAACAAGCTGCTAATAAGTCTAAGGCTTCTGATAAATAATTAGGATTTTGATCTTTAATTTTCTTTAAAATACGTAAAGCGGCTTTGTATTCGCCAGCATCCATTTTGATACGTGCTTGCAACAAGCTCGCACGAACAGAAGCGGGATCTGCAGAAATAGATTTATCTAAATAGTCTAATGTTAAGTTAGTATCGTTTCTAGCATAAGCGACATCTGCAAGTTCACAGTAATGATGTGCAATCACTGGTTGCATATTTTGTCTGGTGACAGCTTCAAATTTCCCAGCAAAGTCTATGGCACTTTTCCATGCTTTCTCTTGCTGATAAATATCTAGCAAGGCATGTAGTGCTTGTGCAGAATGTGACTTTGCGCCGACTAATTCTAAAAAAATACGCTCTGCTCTATCTAATACACCAGCACTTAAATAATCTTGGCCTAATTCATAAAGTGATTGTTCACGATAAACCCGCTCAAGCTGCGGTCTTGCAATTAAATTTTGGTGAATACGGATAGCTCTATCGACTTCACCACGGCGTCTAAATAATTTTCCGACGGCTAAATGGGTTTCAACTGTATCACTATCGACTTCTAACATTTTGATAAAAATATCGACGGCTTTATCAGTTTCTTCATTTAATAAGAAATTAAGGCCAATAAAGTAATCGCGGGGTAAGTTATTTTTGCTAGCGGAAAATTCTTCTTGCGGGCGTGCACGATAGCCTAGATACCAGGCTATACCAATACACAGCAATACAAGAAATAATTTTATGATCATTACACTTTATCCTGCAAAGGAATCGCACGTAAGTTTTCGATTTCTTTTTCTGCTAAATGTAAGCGTTGGCGCAAGCGATAGTTGTGCAGCTTGGACTTTATCAACATCCAAAAACCGACTAACATGCCGATGAAACAGCCTAAGGCAAAAACCAGTACCAGCAATAAGGAAAGTGGTAAGGTGCTTAGTCCGAAGTAATAGTTAATCGTCACTGATTCGGAGTTTAATGTAGCAAATGTCGTACCGAATAGGATGATAACCAGTAAGAAAAAGTAACTTATAATACGCAAGTCTTGCCTCCTAAATCGGTTTGGTACGGTTTGTGGCACATCACTCG
>JBAQCP010000015.1:0-6815 GCA_049294295.1 Gammaproteobacteria bacterium
GAAATGCAAAAACTCAAGATGATTTATTTGGTAAAGATGGTGTATTAAAAGGTCTATCTAAGCAATTAGTGGAAAGAATGTTGCAAACTGAAATAACTCATCACTTAGGCTATGAGAAACATGCTACGAGCTATAGTCAAATGTTGTGTATGAGATATTTTGCATTAGGCGGCTGCTCTCTCATTCACTGACCTATTTTCCTCTTCCTGCCGTATACCATTAGTGAATTTAACATCACGAATAACGTCTGCCAGGTAGTTGAATCCTCTTAGCCTATGCCAGCGCTTCTGCGCACTTTCACACAACTTAAATACCATTGTTAAAATCGTTGTGCGTGAAAAACAACCCTTCGATTTATAGGTACGGTGACGCACAGTTGCGAATGTTGACTCAATCGGATTGCTAGTGCGTATATGCGCCCAATGCTCTGCCGGAAAATCATAAAATGCGAGTAGCTCTTCTTTGTCTTTCAGCAAGCATTCTGTCGCTTTGAAATATTTTGCTTCATGCACCAACACAAAATGATCAAATGCTTTATAGGCAGCTTCCCGCGTATCGCTCATCCATATATCTTGAAGTTGTGATTTCGCCTTTGCTTGCAATGACTTCGGCAGCTTATCTAACACATTACCCATTTTGTGAAACCAGCACCGCTGGTGACGCGTTTTTCCATAAGCTTCTGTTAGTGCTCCCCAGAAGCCTAATGCACCATCGCCAACCGCTAATTTTGGCCCTTTTTGCAATCCACGATTCTTCAAATCTTGAAGTAATGACAACCAAGATTGCTTGCTTTCTCGATGGCCTCCTTCGATTGTAAGCAGCTCTTTATTGCCTTGCTCCGTTACACCAATAATCACCAGAACACACTCTACAGAGTCTTCTAGGCGAGCCTGCAGGTGAATACCATCCGCCCAAAAGTACACGTAACGCTTACCACTTAAATCACGCTGACGCCAAGCCTGGTACTCATCTTCCCATGCTGCTTTTAGGCGGCTGATAACGCCGGGTGATAAATTTTTAGCCTCATCACCAACCAACGGTTTGAGGGCATCGGCAAAATCATTGCTTGATATACCCTTCAAGTATAATAAGGGCAGAAGTTCATTCATGCTGCCACTACGACGCAAGTACTTTGGTATCACTGATGACCCAAATCGTATCCCATCTCGCACATTCATCCGATCACGGACACGTGGCACCTGCACCGTCACGTCGCCAATACCCGTTTGGATTTCTCGTTCTGGTAGGTAGCCATTGCGTACAAAACGGGCTATCCCTTCGTCTGGATTATGCTGGTTGAGAAACTCCTCTACTTCAGCATTTACCGCTGCTGCCAACAACTTCTTAGCCCCGGATCTCAATACTTCTGTCAATAAATCATTAATTGTCTCTGGCTTTTTTAGCCCAATAACATTATCTTTGCCCATGGTGGTGTTCCTCTTTGGATTTTATCCATTAACCTTCGTAAGTTAATGAGGATACACCGCCTAATTAATTCGTCAATTTACCTCTGTACACAAGATTCGAGCATAGCTCGCGAAACCTTCGAGCCAAGTATGCGCGACTATGTTAAGGAATTAAAAAAACTTGGATTCAAAGACGAGATTCAGGAATTTTACAAAAGCATAAAACTACCTCAACTATATCAATTAATCGATGAGAGCTTTTGCAGCACTCTCATGAAAGAAGCTATTATCGCTTTAATTAAAAAAAGATTTGAGGAGCTTGAAAATGAACTACCTAACTAAACCGGACGAATACCGATTAAAAATCTTTCATGAAAGCAGAAAAAGAAGGATTATGGTTGGTGAATTAATTTACGACAAAGAAACAGACAGATATGAATTAATATATGATAAAAATTATGCTCATTCTAAAAATGCAATACCAATAAGCCCTGATCTTGATCTTTTTAAATTGCGTCATCAATCTGAAAAAGGGAAACTCTTCCCATCATTCATCGATAGAATCCCAGATAAATCTAATCCTGCTTATAACGAATATTGTAAAGCACAGGGAATTACTCCTACTGAAAAAAATCCAATTATCTTATTAGGAGCGATAGGAAAACGCGGGCCATCGAGCTTCGTTTTTGAGCCTGTCTATTACAGTGAATTTGATTCAAGTGATATTATTAACTTACGAGAACAATTACAAATTACCCAACATGACCTGGCCAAGGCTTTTGATATTAGTCAAACAACATTGCAAAGAATTGAGGCCGGAGTAAGCAGTGATCTCAATACATTAAAATATATGCAAATATTACTTAAATTCCCCGAAGTTGCACTTTGGCAGCTAAAACAAACAGGAAACCAAGTTCATAAAGACGTATCCTCTAAATTGATAAAATATTTTCAATCAAAAGCTAATAGCAACCTCTTATAAAAAGTTTTCTATTAGCCTATCAATAATATTAATCTATTATTACGTTTTACCTATCTTTTTAATAGGTGTTTTTTTAGCCTGCCTGGTGGCTTTGGTTTTTTTAACTGTCATTGATGATTTTTTAACAACCGATGCAGCGCTTGTGATGATTCTTTTTTTGGTTTTTTTTGCTGGCTTTAAATCTTTTTGTGTTCTATCACTCATATCAATACCAAACAACGATGAAAGATCATTATCTGCAATAATTTGATCGTTTGGAGCTGCCATTGGTTGAATCAACGCAGCCGTACTAGCTTTCGCAATTAATTCACCATGATCCACTTGACGCAGTGTAAACAGCTCTTCAGGTCGATGATCAAGACGCGCACCCACGCCATAAAGCACAGCCGCTACATGCTTACACATATCTGCCCAATCAGGGCAAGAACAGCTAAGTTTTATTTCCTTGGCATCTGGAAACAACCCTTTTTTAGGATTAGTAATAATTTCCATAACCGCTTTAGAAAATTTTCCTTGCAACAGCTCAATCAAAGAATCAATCTTGCCAGCGCACTCATCGACTATCTTAATCCATTTATTTTTAACGGCCTTAGTAATGGTTATTTTTACTTTATAGACAGATGATCCACTCACTAAAGCAGTGATTTCTCCTGACCCTATCTTAAGATCAATGACAGTACCATGACGAACACAGCTCCGTCCGCGCGGCAATCTATTTTCATAATCACTATATGACTCTAAATGCTTACACCATGCCTTCCCCCAAAAGGTAGTTACAATGGCGTGCGCCTCAATCACGATAGGCTCACATACCTGTCCTTTTTTTCTTAACTTCTTCAATTCTTTAGCTGCATTTTCTTTACGCTCAGCCACACTCACATAAGGTGCAAATCGACCATACCAACCCATCGCAAATTCCTCAAATAATGTCTAGATCACTAACAGCGCGATGAATATCTAATGTAACGATATTCATTAATTCTGTATCAGAAATTTCTGTTAATACCATATCATCTTGCTCCATGATTTCACCAGATAATGATTTCTTAGCATTAAGCAAGCTATCAATCTTCTCTTCTATTGTGCCTCTACAAATAAACTTGTGAACCAAAACATTTTTTTTCTGTCCAATACGGAAAGCTCTATCGGTCGCTTGATTTTCAACAGCCGGATTCCACCAACGATCAAAATGAATAACATGTGAAGCAGCCGTTAAATTGAGACCTGTCCCACCTGCTTTAAGCGATAACACAAAAAACGGCGGCCCTTGGTCGTGTTGAAATTTCTCTACCAGCTTTGCTCGATCTTTTACCTTCGTTTGACCATCAAGTGTGAGCCCATCTCGCTTAAATACCTGCGCTAAACATTCACTTAATGCCGGAATAATTTCTCGGAATTGAGTGAATACTAATACCTTTTCCTGCTTTTCTGCAATTACCTCGCACAGTTCTTTGAGGCGCAAAAATTTGCCACTGTGATCATGTGCATATTGCCCATGTCCCAGCCACTGATTAGGATGATTACAAATTTGTTTGAAACGTAAAAGATAAGACATCACTAAACCACGACGATTAATATTATCTATTGAGTTTTCAAGTTTAGCAGCAAGCTCGTTAACTGCTTGCTGATAGAGCCCTATTTGCTGTTTCGTCAACATGCAATATGTTTGCATTTCGGTTTTATCAGGAAGGTCGCTGATAATTCGCTTATCGCTTTTTAAACGCCTTAAAATATAAGGACTCACTAATCGGCGAACGGCGGCAAAAAAAGATCCTTTATTATTTGCATTGGCTGATTTTGAGGTTGCTTTATTATAATCTGCAAAAATACGACTGGAACCTAAAAGGCCGGGTGCGATAAAATCAAATAACGACCAGAGATCTAACAGCCGATTTTCAATCGGTGTGCCTGTTAAAGCAAAACGTACTTGGCTTATCAGCATTTTAATTACACGGGTTTGTTTGGCTGTTGGATTTTTAATGGCTTGTGCTTCATCCAAAATGGCCATATCCCACGATGTTTCACTCAGCCATGGTAAACGATTCAGTGTGCCATAAGTTGTGATGATGATATCAATGTCTGATAGGTCAGGCTTTTTATCATTGTTATTGGTTCCGCTGTGTGCGATCCATAATGACAACTGGGGTGCAAATCGATTTATTTCCGCCTGCCAATTGCCCAGCAATGATGCAGGTAATACTAATAAATGCGGCTGATGTTTTTCTTTATGCTGTTTCACCAATAACAACAAAGAAATAACTTGGATTGTTTTTCCCAACCCCATGTCATCCGCCAAACACCCACCTAAGCGCATATTATAAAGCCACCATAACCATTCAACACCTCGCTCTTGATATGGCCGCAATGTCGCTTTCAGCGATTTCTTTAAAATAGCATGAATATTATTTTTGCCTGCGCCTTCGGGATGGCGAAGACGAGAAAGTGTTGCAGTTAGCCAATCACCCTCGACCACCGTTGACCATGCGGTGATTTCCTCAGGCAAGGCATTATCCGCTTGTTGTTGCGAGACACCAGATAACAAGCGCAACCCTTCTGCAAAGGACAACCCTTCTTTTTTTACCTGACGCTCAATGACTTTCCAATGGGATAATACTTGGCTTAATTTTTCATTATCAACTTGAACCCACTGACCTTTAATCTGTATTAACTGCTCTGTACTATTTAGTAGTTGCTCAAACTCTTGCTGTGTTAATGCCTCACCTGTCGGCAATGAAAAATGAATATTAAAATCCAACAGAGCATCCAACCCCACTTGACTTGCATTCTTTTCACCGACCTTCACTTGAATCGTTGGCCGTGGTGGCCTATGGACATTCCACCAATTTGGAACGCGGATCATCACACCAGCCGCTTCAAAATAGGGGATATCTTTGAGAAATTGGTAAGCATCCGTCGCACTCCACGCAAGTGCTTTAAACACCCGCCCTGTATCAACTAGACTTTTAAGAAAAACACTTTTTTCAGTTGCTCTATGCACAGGAAGAAGCAAGGAGAGTAATAACGATTTCTTATTTTTATCAGCATATTCTTCTAACGCACGACCAAGTGGTAAATGTTGCGTATTAGCTGTTTTTGATAATCCTGTCGTATAAGTCGCCAAGAATGCAAATGGATAGCTTGGATTTGTTTTATTTTCTGCTAAGTGAAAACAAACTCTTCCTACCATATTCCATGCAGCCTGAAAAGCTGATAAATAATGACTTAATTGCCCATCAAATGCAGCTAATTCACTGTGAAGCGCTGCCATCAATCGTTGCCAAAGTGCAAAAGCTGTTTCTTGATTGAAATATTCAATACCTCGTATAAAAGGTGCTTCTGCAATCAAGCAATTTATTTCATCTGTAGGGAATGCGGCATCAGGAAGCGTAGACTGCAAAGCAAGATCAGCTGCTTTACAAATTTCTGTTATAAATAATGCTGAAAACTGCTGCCAAAAAGTGAAACTGGCTGGTAATGATGTGCCAAAATTGCTTAAACCTAAACGTAAAAGCCCAACTGATTCGCTGATTGAAAAAAATGAATTGATTTTTTCAGCTATAGGCTTTGGCAGTATTTCTTTATTTTCTGCATCAGCATATAAATAAAGGTGTCCGACAGGCGACAAACTCAAACTTAATGATATAGGTGCCTCTTGCTCCATTTCCAGCATAACAATGCTCTATATTATATTTAAGAAATAACTAGTTCTGCTGTAACAACCTTATTCTCAACCAATTCACATATTGTATGGCCTATGAAAATATGTGCCTCTTGTATACGTGGAGTATTAGTTGACGGCACGCAAAAACAAAGATCAACTGCTTCGACTAATTGACCACCATTTTGACCTGTCATACCAATTGTGTAAGCTCCCAGCTGTTTTGCAACAGCCATGCCCTTCAATATATTCGGGCTATTGCCGGATGTAGAAAGACCAACAACCACATCTCCTGCACGGCATAAAGCTTCTAATTGGCGTGAGAAAACAATGGAATAGTCGTAATCATTGGTAAGGCAAGTTAGGACTGAGGTATCAGTACTTAAGGAAAGACCAGGTAATGCGCGGCGTTCTGCGTAAAAACGGCCAACTAACTCCGCCGCAAGGTGCTGAGCGTCAGCAGCACTGCCGCCATTACCCATAAAAAAGACTTTGCCGCCCTGCTCTATCGCTTGGAAAATCTGCTCGCCAGCTTGCTCTATCAGAGGGATAGATTGCTCCAATTGAGACATCACAGCTTGGTGTTCTTGTAGCAGATTTAGAATATTCACAGGTTTTTCCTATATAAATTAATAGGTTAGTATAAACTGCCCAGGTGAGCTAATTTTGATCGATTATTATACCTAAAAATGGGAGAAAATGTAGGCAATTTTTGGAACCAAGGCATGGCAAAACTGTGTGCAGCCTGGATGAAGCGAAGCGTAATCCG
>JBAQCP010000016.1:0-7494 GCA_049294295.1 Gammaproteobacteria bacterium
GGTTTGGTGATTATGCCAACAAACCCGGATTCCGCTACGCTCCATCCAGGCTACGCGCTGTGTTGGATTGATAAGAAAGTGAGAATTTTATTCCCCCCTCCGCCCGCTGGGCACCTTCCCCCGGAGGAGGAAGGGGTTCTTATCTAAATTTGTCTTTTTGCTCTAGAACAGCCAGATAAGGGATGGTTTGACTTACCTTTTTTCGGCGCAGCTGTTCCAATCCCGAAGATTTGAAGGCTCACTTCCAGAAAAATTAGAGTCTCCACAAGACATCCACTCAAGCAGGTGCGATGTGGACCAGAGTGAGCCGTGGCGATGCGAGCACACACCAGCTAATCAGCTGCGCCAAAGAGGTAAGGCAAATCAGCCCCGGGCACATGGGCGGGGAGTTCGTAAAACTAAAACCCGGCAAAAGAACAATTGCCCCAATTAGTACAGATGTGGTACGGTATGCCCCACTATAAGTTCGGAAAAAAAGCTAATGCTACGTCTCGGTAAATTAACCGATTACGCCATCCTCATCATGAGTCAAATGGCAAAACAGTCAGATATCACGATGAGTGCCGCCACTCTTGCAGAGCAGCTCCATTTAGGCGCACCCACCGTGAGTAAAATTTTAAAAATGTTGTCCGATGCCCATTTGGTTTATTCCGTCCGTGGCGCCGAAGGCGGCTATCACCTGGCGCGCGCACCATTGAATATCTCAGTGGCCGACGTGGTATTGGCAATGGAAAGTGGATTAGCGCTAACGGAGTGTTGTGAATCACCCAACCTATGCGCGTTGGAATCCATGTGCACCATGCAAGAAAACTGGCGAAAAATCAATACAATGATCCAGTCCTTACTGAGTAGATTGACTATACTTGATATGTTAGCCCCATTGTCAGAAAACGGGCTGTCCGAGGAGTTGCTGCATGACTAATAAATTAATAAAAGAAGTGGTAAATCAACAATATCCATATGGATTTGTCACGCAAATTGATTCCGATACGATAGCGCCAGGGCTGAATGAAGATGTTGTTCGCTTAATCTCAGCAAAAAAGAATGAACCTGAATTTATGCTCGAATGGCGATTAAAAGCCTTTCGTCATTGGTTAACGCTCACGCCGCCAGATTGGGCGCATCTAAAGATTCAACCAATTGATTACCAAGATATTATTTATTTTTCGGCTCCTAAGTCATCAGAAGACGGCCCTAAGAGCTTGGATGAAGTCGATCCTAAATTATTAGAAACCTATGAAAAACTAGGCATCCCCTTGCATGAGCGCAGCCGATTGGCAGGCGTTGCAGTTGATGCAGTATTCGACAGTATTTCAGTGGCGACTACTTTTAAGGCTAAGTTGTCAGAAGCGGGTGTTATTTTCTGCCCATTTTCAGAAGCGGTTCAAAAGCACCCTGAATTAGTTCAAAAATATTTAGGGACAGTCGTACCTTACAAAGACAATTTCTTTGCCGCTTTAAATTCAGCCGTCTTTAGTGATGGCTCTTTTGTGTTTATCCCAAAAGGCGTGCGCTGTCCTATGGAGCTGTCTACGTATTTCAGAATTAACACCGCGAAGACCGGACAATTTGAACGAACCTTAATTATCGCCGAAGAAGGTAGTTACGTTAGTTATCTAGAAGGTTGTACCGCACCTATGCGTGATGAAAATCAATTGCACGCAGCAGTGGTTGAATTAGTTGCTTTAGAAAAAGCACAAATTAAATATTCAACAGTACAAAACTGGTATCCGGGTGATGAAGAAGGTCGTGGTGGTATTTATAATTTTGTGACCAAGCGCGGTCACTGCCGTGGTGCAAATTCAAAAATTTCTTGGACTCAAATCGAAACAGGTTCTGCGATTACTTGGAAATATCCAAGTGTCGTCTTGCAAGGTGAAAACTCCATTGGTGAATTTTATTCAGTCGCGCTGACTAACAATTATCAACAAGCTGATACCGGCACCAAAATGATCCATATCGGAAAAAATACTAAGAGCACGATTATCTCTAAAGGTATTTCAGCAGGCCGAGGCCAAAATACGTATCGTGGTTTAGTGCGCATGATGCCGACTGCCAAAAATGCGCGTAACTATACGCAGTGTGATTCGTTGTTATTAAGTTCAGAATGCGGTGCACATACTTTTCCCTACATTGAAGTGAAAAATTCAACCGCCCGTGTAGAGCATGAAGCGTCTACTTCTAGGATTGGTGAAGATCAATTGTTTTATTGCCGTCAACGCGGGTTAAGTACAGAAGATGCTATTTCTATGATCGTGAATGGTTTTTGTAAGCAAGTATTCCAAGAATTGCCTATGGAATTTGCTGTTGAAGCGCAGAAATTATTAGAGGTTAGTTTAGAAGGTAGTGTTGGTTAGGGCAGTAACTGTTTAAGATACATAAAATTATAGGTATAAAAAATGCTAGTTATAAATAATCTACAAGCAACTATTCAAGACGAGAAGCAAGAAACCAAGCCGATTTTACGTGGTGTGAATTTAACAATTAATCCTGGCCAAATTCACGTGATTATGGGTCCTAACGGTTCTGGAAAAAGTACATTAGCAAATGTGCTGGCAGGACGTGCTGAATATGATATCACCGGCGGATCAGCCACATTAAATGGCGAAGATTTACTAGCCCTCGAACCCGAAGAACGTGCTGCACGTGGCCTATTTTTAGCATTTCAATATCCAACTGAAATTCCTGGCGTCAATAACATGTATTTTTTGCGAACGGCTTTGAATAGCCTACGTAAGCACAAAGGCTTGCCTCCCCTAGATGCCGCTGATTTCTTAATGCTCGTGAAAAGTAAAATAAAAGAAGTTGGCTTGAATGAAGCATTCTTGCATAGAGCCGTTAACGAAGGTTTCTCAGGCGGTGAAAAGAAGCGTAACGAAATTTTACAAATGATGATGTTAGAACCTAATTTCATTATTTTAGATGAAACCGATTCCGGTTTAGATATTGATGCCTTGCAAATGGTCGCGCGTTGCGTGAATAACCTTCGTAATGAAGACCGCAGCATTTTAATCGTTACCCATTACCAGCGTTTATTGGATTACATTAAACCTGATGTTGTACATGTGATGGCAAAAGGCCAGATTTTAAAAACCGGCGATAAAGGTTTAGCATTAGAGTTAGAAGAGAAAGGCTACGGCTGGTTAGATAGCGAGATTAAATCATGACTGAGGTAACTCAAGTTCCTGAATGGTTGACTAAACCACCAACGGTTAATGCAAATATGCCGGCTTGGTTGTTAAAGCATCGTGCTAAACATTGGGATGCTTTTTTAAAAAATGGTTTACCTACACAGCGTAATGAGCGTTGGAAATATACCGACCTATCTTTTCTAACGCAGAAAGATTTTGCGAGTGCTTTGCCAGTAGAAGCTCATGAAATAAGTAATCTTGTTAATCAACATCGGTTGCAAAAAGATGACAGTATCTTATTAACCATGGTAAATGGTTACTTCATGCCAGCTTTGTCAGATTTAAAGATGTTTCCAGACAATGCCATTATTTGCGATTTTGATACAGCATGGCAAGAAAATGCTGAGTTACTTAAAGCGCTGGACGCTACAGTTATTGATACCAAACAATACCCTTTTGCAAGTTTAAATATAGCTAAAGCGGCATCAGGTTTATTTATACATTTACCTAAAGACTGTAAGCTAAATAAGCCCGTGCATTTGTTATCACTGATGGTTGGTAATGAAGAATTGATTGCTCATCCACAGCATTTATTAATGTTGGGTGAAAATAGCGAACTCACCTTGGTTGAAGAGTTTGTAGGCAATGCCGATCAAACTTATTTGATGAATGTCATGACCACTATTTTCCTGGAAAAAAATGCTCAGCTAGATAGTTTTAAAATGCAGCATGATGGTGAGCAAGCGGTACATGTTGCTAATAAATTTGTTTATCAAAAACAAGATAGCAATGCGCATTTTACCCATTTTGCAGTAGGCGGCATTTTTGCCAGAGAAGATATTGCCATTCAATTACAAGAAGCAGGTGCTAATTGTAAAACAGCTGGTTTCTATCGTTTGCAACGCGATAATCAATACATTGATAATCATGTGGATATTTTTCATGTGGCGCCACGTAGCAACAGTGAAATGTTATACAAAGGTATTTTGGATAAAAAATCCCGAGCCGTTTTTAACGGCCGTTTATATGTTGAAAGAGATGCTCAGAAAATTTTAGCGTACCAAGCTAATCATAATTTGCTTTTATCTAATCAAGCGGAAGTATATTCCAAACCTGAATTAGAAATTTATGCAGATGATGTTAAGTGTAAGCATGGCGCCTCAACCGGCCAATTAGATCAAGAAGCTTTATTTTATTTGCGCTCACGCGGTATTCCATTAGTAGAAGCCATGAATATTTTATTGCGAGGTTTTTCGGAAGAAGTCATTAAGCGTGTTACCCATCCCGGTGTTAAATTGCGTGTACAGGAAATACTAGCATGATGAAAACAGTAGTGCCGACAATTGATGTGTTAACCATCCGAAAAGATTTTCCGATTTTAGAGGGAATGAATCGTGGTCGGCCTATAGTGTATTTAGATAGTGCAGCTTCTGCACAAAAACCTAAACAGGTGATTGATGCCATGTCGCATTTTTATTTACATGATTATGCAAATATTCATCGCGGTATTTATGAGTTGAGCGAACGCGCTACCAAGCTATATGAAAACGTAAGAGAAACAGTTAAACAATTCATTAATGCAGCTAACGCTCATGAAATTGTTTTTGTTCGTGGCACGACAGAAGGTATTAATCTCGTTGCTAATAGCATGAGCCATGATTGGCAAAAAGGCGATGAAGTTATTTTAAGCCATATGGAGCATCACTCTAATATTGTGCCTTGGTATTTGCTAAAAGAAAAAATAGGTATCGAGTTGAAAGTGATCCCGGTTTTTGATGATGGCAGTTTGGATATGGCGGCATTTAAGCAATTGTTTTCTTCGCGTACCAAAATGGTCGCGGTGACGCACGCATCTAATGTCATGGGGACAATCAACCCTATTCAAGAAATCACTCAAATTGCACATGCTAACAATGTTCCTGTATTGGTTGATGGTGCTCAAGCCGTTCCGCATATGCGGGTTGATGTGCAAGCATTAGATTGCGACTTTTATGTGTTCTCTGGACATAAATTATATGGGCCAACAGGTGTCGGTGTTTTGTATGCAAAACAAAAATGGCTAGAGCGCATGCCGCCTTATCAAGGAGGTGGTGATATGATAGAAACGGTTGCTTTTGATAAAGTGACCTTTGCTAAGCCGCCTACCAAATTTGAAGCTGGCACGCCTGATATCGCAGGCGTCATTGGTTTGGGTGCTGCCATTGAATATTTACAAAAGATCGGCATGCAAAATGTATTTGCACATGAACAAGAATTATTAGCTTATGCAGAGCCTGCATTATTAGCGATCCCGGGGTTGCGTATTATTGGTAGTGTACATCCAAAAGTGGGTGTTATCTCATTTGTGTTTGATGATTTGCATCCGCATGATATTGGTACGATTCTAGATCATGAAGGCATTGCTGTGAGAGCAGGCCATCATTGTGCGATGCCATTAATGGAACGTTTTCATTTGCCGGCAACCGCACGCGCATCATTTGGTATTTATAATAATGAACAAGAAGTTGATGCATTAGTTGCTGCTGTTCAACTAGCCAAGAGGTTATTTAGCTGATGTCATTACGCGATTTGTATCAAGAAATTATTATTGATCACGGTAAGCAACCGCGAAATACCGGTGTGCTGCCTAACGCAAATCATTTTCAAGTGGGTCACAATCCATTGTGCGGTGATAAACTGACAGTCTATATTGTAGAGCGCGATGGCTTGGTAGAAGACGTGCATTTTGATGGAAGTGGTTGTGCGATTTCAGTCGCCTCTGCGTCTTTGATGACGGAAGCAGTGAAAGGAAAAACCGTTCAGGAAGTTGAAAATTTATTTCAGAATTTTCATCATCTAGTGACAGAAGGAAAAGAATCTGAGATTGATTTAGGTAAGTTGGCGGTGTTTGCTGGCGTTGCAGAATTCCCTGCTAGAGTAAAATGCGCCACCCTCGCTTGGCACACATTGCAAGCGGCGCTCCACAATCATTTAAATGCGGTGACGACGGAGGAATAAAGTATGAATCCCAATATTACGTTAACACCAGCGGCGACTGACTATATCAAAAAAATGATTGCTCAAGATCAGGGTTTGGGTTTCAAGTTGTCGATTAAAAAAACCGGCTGCTCTGGATTTTCTTATGTGCCAACGATTGTGACAGATGTTAAAGCCACCGATATTCAAGTTGAAACACAAGGGATCAATTTAATTTTAGATCCTGTTTGGATGCATTTATTAGAAGGCATCCAAATTGATTATACAGACGAAGATAAAACGGGTTTAAAGCAAAAACGCCTAGTTTTTTCTAATCCTAAAGAATCTGGCCGCTGTGGTTGCGGCGAAAGTTTCCATATTTAGCCGAGGTAATTGTGTACCGCGATGCATCGATAGAAGTAAAACGAGAAGTAGAAGCAACCTTAATTCCATCCGGCGTGAAAGTAACGCTGCAGCCTGGTTCATTGGTGTCTATTACCCAAGCGTTAGGTAATTCTTATACCGTGTATGTGAATGGTAATTTAGTCAGAGTAGATGGCAAAGATGGCGATGCGCTAGGGTTGGTTATTTTAGACTCGCCAGACGTGAATACGCTAGAAGGTAGTGCAGAAGATAAAATTTGGGCGACATTAAAAACTTGTTTTGATCCAGAAATCCCAGTCAATATTGTGGATTTGGGCTTGGTTTATAATTGCCAAGTGACGCCGCTTGGAAAGAATGAATATAATGCCGAAGTGATTATGACCTTAACTGCTGTTGGTTGTGGGATGGGTCCGGTCTTAATTGGTGAGGTTGAACAAAAAATTCGCCAGATACACGGTATGAAAAATGTAAAAGTTGAGTTAGTGTTTGATCCACCATGGACGCGCGACATGATGAGTGATGAGGCTAAATTACAGTTAGGGTTAATGTAGCCCGCATGTAATGCGGGTTCATCTTTAAATGAAACCCTGAATCCCGCATTGCATGCGGGCTACGCAATTGCAAATTTAATTAAGAGGAAACATTATGTCTATCCAAGAGAAAATCCAACAACAAATTACAGACAATGCCATTGTTCTTTTTATGAAAGGCAATGCTGAGATGCCAATGTGTGGTTTTTCCGCACGCGCAGTGAACATTTTAAAATCCTGCGGCGCACCGTTTGCGACCGTTGATGTGTTGCAAGACGAAGAAATCCGTCAAGGGATTAAAGTTTTCTCCAACTGGCCGACGATTCCACAGTTGTATATCGGCGGTGAATTTGTTGGTGGTAGTGATATTTTAGCTGAGATGTATGAAGCTGGTGAATTGCAGCAGATGATTGAAGGGATTAAGCAGTAGAAACAGTGATTCCCGCTTTTGCGCATTGGTGTCCGGTTAATTTTAATAAAAAACTGTCATGCCC
>JBAQCP010000017.1:0-4895 GCA_049294295.1 Gammaproteobacteria bacterium
AGCAAAAGCTTTGCTTTTGCGCAGCATACAAACAAGGAAGGAGTTTCCGCTACTTTATAGCGGAAACTCCGGTTCTTGTATTTTAACAAATTCGGTTAATTTTACTTTTAGTCTTCTAGCAGATAAAAGTAAAACAATGATGAAGGCTAAGATGGGGTTGTAGCCAAAGATCATCCAAGGAGTCGTGCCTGTCATTGGCTGCACGCTGCCATTTAAAACAGCTGCTTCATGCATAGGGGCTGCTGCTTCCACATTACCTTTGGGGCTAATAATAGCGGTGATGCCATCATTCCCAACAAATATGCTAGGACGACCTAATTCAATCGAGCGCATTTTTGCCATTTGTAAATGCTGTGCTTGTGCAGTTGATTCGCCAAACCATGCATCGTTGGTCACGGTTAATAAGACGCCGCTGCCATCTTTGCGTGGGTTCACCAGTTCTGGAAAAGCGACTTCAAAACAAATTGAGGTAATGAAAGAAACGTGGTTGATTTCTATCGGTGCTTGATTTTCTTTGCCTTGAATTAAATTAGAGGTCGGTATTTGTAAAAAATTTAATAATGGATCTAAATATTTTTGTAGTGGGGTGTATTCGCCAAAAGGCACTAAACGGCGCTTGAGGTAGAAGGGTCTAGGCGAGCCGTTTTCTGTTTCGCCTAAGGTGACGACTGCATTGTAATAGCCGTGCGGTCCTTCAATCGGTAAGCCAAGGATAAGATGAGCGTGGGCTTTTTGAGCTTTTTCATCTAGGCGATTAATAAAATATTCTGCTTCTTGCAATGTCAGAGGTACAGCCGATTCTGGCCAAATAATGAGATTGTTTTTCTTCCATAAAGGCTCGGTTAAATCTTCATAAGTATCTAGTGATAACTGTAGGTGTTCTGGAGACCATTTGAGTGACTGTGGAATATTGCCTTGAACAAGACTGACAGTCATAGGCTCGCCGGCAGGGCTAGTCCATTTAATTAAGTCTAATGCACCACCTGCTATCCAAATAGCGGAGCAAGCCAATAGGCTTAAGTAGGTATTGCGATAATCTTTACGTTTCCAGGTAAGTACCGCTTGTATCAATAGGCCGCTGCTCATTAAGACAAAAATAGACACGCCGTACACACTAAAAAGCGGAGCAAAGCCTTTGAGCGGGGAATTGGTTTGGCTATAGCCTAACGTTAGCCAAGGAAAACCAGTAAATAACCAGCTTCTTACCCATTCCACTAGCACCCAGATAGCAGGAAAGGCGTAGACCGTTTTGGCCGTATTGGTGGCTGGAAAGTAACGGTTGGTAAAATAGCATGCTGTGGCTGGAAAAAGACCCATAAACAGAGAGAGCGCGGCCGTAATGAAGGCAGCTGCAGGGCTTGGTAGGTCGCCCATAAAATGCATACTGTGATAAATCCAGTAAATACCGCTGCAAAATAGACCAAAGCCAAAGCTTAAGCCTAACCAAAATGCTTGTTTAGGCGATTTGTTTGCTAATAAAACAAGCAATCCCGCAGGGGCGATAATGGCTAGTGGGAAAATTTCAAAAGGAGCAAAGGCTAGTGTGAGTGAGGTACCTAGTAACAAAGCCCAAAAAATGCCTGAAAAGCGTCGCAGTTGTTTAGTAATCATACGAATTCGTGTGTCCGCGTAAGGAAGTGGAAAGTGTACAGGAGATGAAAGGGAAGTAGCAACTTTCGTAGGTGGATTGCCGGGCTACGCCACAACTTCCCCTTGAGTTACTTTTGGCTTTTTGCTACTGTCGCGACTCGAATTTTCCGATAGACCTGGCTTAAATCTGAACACACGAGCGAGTACGAATTATAAAAGGAAAGACTCCATGCAAGTCAATTTTAAACCCATTATTGCTTTATGTTTGACCGCTTTATTGACGGCTCCTGTTTTTGCGTCAGACGCATCAGTGGAAGCGCAATTAGCAGCCTTGCAAAAAGAAGTAAATGCATTAAAGAGCCAAGTGAAGACCAGCCAAAAAATACAATCTTCTCAAAAAATGGCACGCGTACGTTTGCACGGCATTCCAGAAACCCCGCATGCTTCTCGTTCAGAAACGCCAGCAAAACCAAGCAGCACGGATGGCGATAAACCAGCACATTTAAGCCGTAAGCAAATTGCTGCACTCGTATCACAAGAAAGAGAATTTTTACCATTTGACCTTGATGTGCCAGGACAAGCATTTGTATCCACCGGTCCATATGTGGGTGTGCCATTGCAGTTTGCAGGTAACAACTTGATTGTTAACAGCCCAAGTGTTAATACCGATGCACAGTTACTTGGTATTCGTAAATCTATCCACCAGCAATTAATGGCGATGGGCGGCGAAATTTTCCAAGAACCTTACCATTCACATTTATTATTAAGTGGTGTGGTTGAAGGTCAGGCGAACTATACCAATAATGGTGGTTCTCCAAGCACAACAGATATTGATGTGACTAACGTTTCGTTAGATGCATTCTTTATGGGTCCAAGTGAGTGGACATTAGGCTTTATTGAATTTAGCTATGATGGTAATAGCCCAGCAGAAAGCGTCTTTACCTCAACTAAGAATTACCGTGTTTCTAACTCTCGTGTTTACATTAATAAAGCATTTATTACGTTAGGTAATTTTGAAAAGACACCTTTCTATGCCACGATTGGTCAAGTATATGTGCCATTTGGTGTTTATTCTTCCGTGATGATCAGTGACACATTAAGTAAATTATTAGGTCGTACCAAAGCACGCGCAATTGAACTTGGCTTTATGCAGCAAGACAAAAATGCATTTTACGGATCCGGGTTTATTTTCCGTGGTGACAGCCATGCAAACTCTGTTGCTAAAGTTAACAACGGTGGTTTAAATGCCGGCTATAAATTTGATCATGGTTTCTTCGTGGGTAATATCGGCGGTGGTGTCGTTGCTAACATAGCAGACTCTGGTGGTATGCAAGCTAGTGGTTTTTCTACTAATGAACAATTAGTACATCGTGTTCCTGCTTATGATTTACGCGGCATATTAAGCTTTGGTGAGCATGTCGATTGGATTAATGAATATGTAATCGCTTCCACCACATTTAATCCTAATGATATGTCTTACAATAATAGCGGTGCGAAGCCTTGGGCGTTTGATACCCAGTTGTCTTATTCTTTCATGATATTTGACAACAAGCCTAGCAACATTGGTATTGGTTATGCGGCTTCTGGTGAAGCGGTAGCGATGGGTTTACCATTGCGTCGTTACGACATAGCATTTAATACCTCCGTTTGGAGAAACACGTTACAAAGTATCGAATTCCGTCATGACAGAGAGTATGCCGTTAGCAATACAGGAACGATTGCTGGTACGTCTCCTGTCTTAAATCAAACAGGCAAAGCAGATAACGCCGTTACTGCACAGTTTGATTATTACTTCTAGATTTTAAATATATGTAGCCCGGATGACGCGCAGCGACAGCCGGGTTTTTTTGTGAAATCTCACCTAACCTAAATTAGAACCCCTTTCCCCTCCGGGGGAAGGTGCCCAACGGGCGGAAGGGGGAATCAAATCAATCCGTAAGCTCACCCGCGCATTCTTTGCTTTAGCTGCCTTTGATCTTCTTCTGTTATAACAATCTGATGAGTAGGCGCACTAGGAATAACAGGCTCCACAGGAACACTCGGGAAAAATCCTGGCCTAAATGTGTTTAATTCACCACTGCTAGAACTCAAAAGCGAATCCAGCATTGTATTAGAAGAAGTTGCAGTTAGTATGCTAGCGCTGGCAGTCAATCGAGTTGTCATCACTTCTTCATATAAAGGTGGTTGTTCTTCTTTAGATCCTGCAAGACTAGGATAAGCAGGAGGGAGGTCTTCAAAAATTAAATCATCTAGTTCTTGTGCATTGGTAGTCAGATAAGCCGATGATTTTTCACTTGGGCGTTGAAAAGGGTTAGTCTCTTTTTCAGTTCGAAAATCAATGAGATTAATTTCTTCATCAGCATGCGGGCTAAGGCGAATAGGGGGAACAACAGTAAGGATCTGTGATAATGGCGCTACTTCTTCAGGCACATCATATATCAGGCTTTGCTCAATCAAATCCATTTCTTCAAGCTCAGCAAATAATTTTCGAATATCGTCAAAAATTATTTCAATATCATTAAAAACAGAGGCAATTTCTTGTTTGTAGCTATCGATTTTTTCCTTGATATTGCTTTGCTCTTCAAAGGTAAACATATCTACATTGGTTCGGCCTAGCCATTCTTTTTCTTTAGCAGCTATTAAAGAGGCTAGTATAGTATACAATTGGCCTAATCGAGCGCGAGTATCCACATCATAGTGCAAGTTGATCTCAAGTATTAGACGCTTGAGGTTTGCAATCTCAACAAAGAATGCTTCTCTGGAAGGGGAATACATGCGTATTGGCCCGAGCATCGTCTGTTGCTTTCTTGCTTCTCTATTTTCTTGGTATTGCTCAATTAAATAAAGAGCTTGAAGTAACTGCCTTTGAATTTGAAAAGCGGGGAGGGCTCTAAAGCGTGCCTGATCTTGAATAAGTTCTAGTAAATCTTCATTTACTAATGTTGGATTAGCGACAATATAACTGATGAGCTGGTCCTGGGCTTGAATAGTTGGGTAGGTGAATTGTTTATCAAAAATAAATTTGCGTGTTTTGGGTAAGCGTAAGGCAATGACCATTAGGTCGTAAAATGCCGTCGTATCTTGTTCGTTAAGAGCATCAGCGAGATAGCTGGCAAGAAAACCCACTTCTATATTTTTTCTACCGTGCATAGGCTTAACCTTTTATTATTGTTTTAATTGTGAGCATTATTCTATTAAATGGCTATTTAGTCAATATTTGCTGTGATTTGAGGCGTGTAGCCTGGATGGTGTCACTGCCGTCATTGCGAGCCACCCACTGTCATCCCGAGCGTAGCGAGGGATCT
>JBAQCP010000018.1:0-5834 GCA_049294295.1 Gammaproteobacteria bacterium
TAAATGGGTTCCCGCTTTCGCGGGAATGACAGTAGTGGCTCGCAATGACGGCTGTGGCAACGCTTACATGTCTCTTCCCCCACCCCAAAACCCACTCATGTTATAATCTAACCTCATAGGAGAAAACTAAAGGATTCGCAATGAAGCGAGCTTATTTGATTCTATTACTAATCTTAGTGACGTCACCAATCTCAGCTTGGCAGGTAGGATCAAAGAATATGATGTCCAGTGCTGCCATTCATACGACTTATTTCTTAACCCCCAATAATCAATCCATCACCGTTCGTGGTACGGCCAATGTAGGCTATATGAATAATGGGGTATGCGATTATAGTCAGGGGGCAACTTACCCATTAGGCCAAGAAGTACTGCGTACCGGGGATAATATGTATATTGATGGATATCGTTTGTTAGCTGCGATTGGCAATGCTTATAGCTGTATACAGATTACTTATATGAGTGACCCTGCGGGTAAGCAGGTGTTTCAGCCTGTACAAGAGTGGTTTCAATTGGTTTGGAATGGGGTGAATTATGTTAATTCATTTCCGGCAGTGAGTCAGGTGACGATTCCATAGAAGAGGATTCTGTTGCCGCACCATTGTCATCCCGAGCGTAGCGAGGGATGACAGTAGCGTGGCGGAATGATGCAGGATGGTTGTGTAGTGCGATGATGCCAGTACTAACTACGTAAGGCCGCCCTTAAACCGCCCCAACATTATCATCCAATTGTTCCAACAACCGATCCAACTCATCTAAATTACGATAATGAATCACTAATTTGCCTTTACCCTTAGCATTACACTGAATCGCTACTTTTAATTTCAACTGTCGAGTCAAATTTTCTTGCAGCTTCACAATATCAGGATCCACAGGTTTTTGCGGTTGTTTACTATCACCCGCTTGCAGCTGTTTCACTAGGTTTTCAGTTTCTCTAACGGATAAGCCTCTCGCGACAATCATTTCAGCCGCTTTTAGCTGCAAATTCGCAGGTAAGGTAATCAGGGTACGAGCATGGCCCATTTCTATCATGCCGCGTTCTAATAAGTTACGTATATCCTGTGGCAAGCCTAATAAGCGCAATAAATTACTGACTGCCGCGCGTGATTTACCCACTGCTTCAGCGACCTGTTGATGGGTCATCTCAAATTCTTCTAGCAAACGCTGTAAAGCAATCGCTTCTTCAATTGGGTTTAAATTTTCACGCTGAATGTTTTCAATGAGCGCAATTGCAACAGCCGCTTCATCAGGAATGTCGCGAATAATCACTGGAACGTCAGTCATGCCTGCCATTTGGGCTGCACGCCAGCGTCTTTCACCCGCAATGATTTCGTACTTGTCGCCAAATGGGCGGACAATTAAAGGCTGAATAATGCCTTGAGCACGAATAGAGCTCGCGAGTTCTTCTAGGCTTTCTGCATCCATTTCACGACGGGGCTGGTATTTGCCGCGTTGTATACGATCAACCGGGAGATCACATAGTTGTTCGTAAGAAGTTGATACTTCATTTTCTGTTGTTTCTGCTGGGGTTGCTTTATAAGCAAGCAGAGCATTTAATGACTTACCAAGACCGCGTTTTTTTACCATAATAGAATCCTTAACTGACTTTAGCATAGTAATCAATCATAGGGAGAAATGGAATGACGTTCCCGAAAGTTTGGCGGATATTTTTTGCCGTTGATATGGCGCCGGACCTCAAGAATCGGTTGGGTGATTTTATTACGACGCTTAAAGAGCGCTCTAAATCTCATGCTATTCGCTGGAGTCGTCCAGAAAATCTACACATTACGCTGCAGTTTTTGGCAGAAGTGAGTAGTGACGATGTGACTATGATTGCAAAAGAAGTGAGAAAAATTGTTGAAGAGGCATGCAGTCAGATTGAAATTTCTTTTGGCCAGATCACGTTGTTTCCGCATCCATCCAGACCTCGAGTGATTGTATTAGATGTTTCTGCGCAAGAAGCGCTGGCTGAGTTGTCAGTAAAAATTGGTAAAGGCATCCAGGCTGCAAATTATAAGATTGAAGATAAACCCTTTAAGGCACATTTAACCTTAGGTCGTATCAAACAGCCTAAAGGCGTTAATTTGCGTTTTCTGGCCGATGTGGTGTCGCCGATTACTGAAGTGGTGACAGTAAAAGAGATCGTATTATTTCGCAGCGAACCGCAATCAGACGGTTCGCGCTACTCACTGATAGAAAAAATATCGTTATGCCATTAAGGGACACATTAATTTTAGACCGGTTTGTTCGTCGTAAGCACGATTGATCGTGTTGCTTAAAGGAACAACGGTAATTTCGGCAGAGGGTCCAACGGTTGCGCTCATAATGTGACCACCGACAACGTTATATTCTTCTGTGCCTAATGCCGCATGGATATGAATAAAATGCTTGCCGTCTAATTTAGTGATATTGCCGTGTAAGGAGATTAGTTCATACATACCAGCGAACAATTTGGTTTGATAGGATTTGGTGTTTAGGTTGTAGTAGGCAACGGTGACATCGTCTAAAGCGCCCAGTCCGCTGATGCTCGCTGATTTAAGATCGGCTTCTTCTGCGCAGCGTAAAATGCCGGCAAATAAATCTTCGCCCATTTTTAAGGCAAGAATGAAAGGTTTTTCGGTAGTTGCTACTTTTTTACCAGAGGTTGAGTCAACAATCACAAGAGTACTCCTTTAGACAAGGGCATTATTTAAGCAATAGTGGGGTCTTAAGTCAAATGGGGTGAATATGGGTAACGCAGCACAGGTATTGCTGTCATTCCCGCGAAAGCGGGAACCCATTTCAAGCATACAGCAGAAGTATCGTTATAAATGGGTTCCCACTTTCGCGGGAATGACAGTAGTGGCTCGCAATGACGGCAGTGGCTCCATCCAGGCTACACCATCGCATTTTACACTAGACCTTTTAGAAATTAGGCTTAGAATTAACCAAGCACATTAATTTTGAAAATAGCGAGCAATCGATGAATAACTTTTTCCACGTCATCAAAGATCCCGTCCACGGCACGATGCAATTTACGTCAGCCGAAGATTCATGGGTAAAACCATTTATTGATAGCCCTAATTTTCAACGCTTAAGACATATCAAACAATTGGGTATGGGGGATTTTATATTCCCAGGCGCAGTTCATAGCCGTTTCAATCATTGCTTAGGCTGCTGCTATACGGCCAGCCAAATTGCCCAAAAAATTGGGTTAGCGGATGAAGAGCGTCAGTTGGTTATGATTGCGGGTCTCCTGCATGATATTGGTCACGGACCTTTTTCGCATGCGTTTGAGGGTATCTTCCATGACAAGCTCATTCGTCACGAAGATTGGACGCCCTACTTCTTAGAAGATTATGGCACAAAAGAATTTTTCATCGACTATAACCGCCGCAATCCTCGTTATCATTTAACAGAAGAGAAATTTCGCGCGATTGCCGAAATGATTATGCACAAGCCAACACATAAAAGTGTATTAGCAGATATCGTCTCATCTCAATTAGATGCTGACCGTTTAGATTACTTATTAAGAGACAGTCATTTTTGCGGCGTGCGTTACGGAGAATTCGATTTTCGTTGGATGCTGCATTGCATGGCAATCGTTGATTCAGGCGATGGCGAACGTTTAGGAATTACGCACAAAGGGATAGGCGTTGTTGAGCATTATCTAATGGCTAGACGCTTGATGACACGTAATATTTATCACTCACAAAAAAAATTAGCGATAGAACATTTCTTGGTCCAATTGCTCGCGAATCTCGCACAAATATTGGAATACCATACGCCGTATGCCCATATTCGCCAAACGCGTTTAGGCCAGTTTTTATTGGCGGCTAATCGCTTTAATCAAACTGTTGAGTCGGGTGCGAATTACAGTGAAGATAAACGTGAATTCCTAGAGCAGAATTTTGCGAACTATAAAGAGCTTTGCGACTACGATGTTTTTGCTCTTATTCGACAGCTATCAGAGCTTGATGACAATAATCCCGCGGCACAAATTGCTAAGCGACTACAATATCGCGAAATGCCGGCTGTTGTACGTCTAAGTCATGTTAATTTAAACCTAGCAGCCAACGCATTAAATGAATTCAAGCATCAGCATAAAAAAACCTATCAAGATTGGCAGCTAAGTATTATTGAAACACCGCACCAAGCTTATAGTGGTGAAGATGATCCTATTTTAGTGGTGGGCGAATACGGCGAGATTAAACCGATCACTGATTATTCCATCATGATTGATGCCATCTCCGATCGCTTGGAACACACTGCATTTTTATGCATAGATAAAACCATTGCTGACGAAGAGCCTGTTAAAGCCTTTGTAAAAGAATTAACGGGTATTATTGTGAAAGAAATAGAGTGAGATAATTATGTCGATACGTGCTGTTATTTTAGCGGCTGGGCAAGGCAAGCGCATGCATTCTAAGCTGCCGAAAGTGTTGCATCCTATTGCGGGCAAGCCAATGTTAGAACGAGTTATAACGACCGCCAAAGCGTTGTCGTCAAAAGAATTACCACCTGTAATTATTTATGGCCATCAAGGCCATGTGATTAAAGAAGCGATGTCTCATCATAATGCTTTATGGGCAGAGCAAATAGAACAACTAGGAACAGGCCATGCAGTGTTGCAAGCGTTGACTAAGGTCAATGCTGACGAGAATATTTTAATTCTCTACGGCGATGTACCTTTAATCAGCGAAGGAACGCTGCAACAATTAATTGATGCAACACCTGAACACGCGATAGGCATGCTCACCGCAACACTGGACTATCCAACTGGCTACGGTCGTATTAAGCGTGATGCGGCCAATCATATTATTGGCATCGTTGAAGAAAAAGATGCAAACGCTGACGAAAAAGCGATCACAGAAGTTAATTCCGGCGTTTATTTAATTCCAGCGGCTTTATTGAAAAAGTGGTTGCCGACTTTAAAAAATAATAATGCTCAAGGCGAATATTATTTAACCGATGTGATTAAACTCGCTCAAGCTGAAAACATTTCTATTCATTCAGTTTCACCTGCAAAAGTAGAAGAAATTATGGGGGTGAATGATCGTGTTCAATTGATGCAGCTAGAACGTTTTTATCAAAAAACCCAAGCTGAAGTGCTGATGCGTCAAGGCGTGACGATTATGGATCCATTACGTTTAGATATGCGAGGAACCATTGAGGTTGGTAAAGATGTTATTTTAGATGTCAATGTGATCATGGAAGGCAAAGTGGTACTTGGTGATGATTGTGTGATTGGTCCTAATGTATTGTTGCGCAATGTAGTGTTGGCTGAAGGTGTGATAGTTAAAGCAAATTCCGTAATAGATGGCGCAGAAATTGGAGCACATGCTGAGATTGGTCCATTTGCTCGTATCCGTCCTGGTACGATATTAAAAGATCATACTCATATTGGTAACTTTGTCGAAATTAAAAATTCGCGTATTGATCAAGGCAGCAAGGTGAACCATCTTTCTTATATTGGCGATAGCGATATTGGGAAAAAAGTAAATATAGGTGCCGGTACGATTACTTGTAATTACGATGGTGCGAATAAGCATAAAACGACGATTGCAGATCATGTCTTTATTGGTTCGGATAGTTTATTAATAGCACCCGTGCGTGTGGGTGAAGGGGCTACGATTGCGGCAGGTTCTATTATTACGAAAGATGCGCCTGCCCATCAATTAACCTTGACGCATCGATTGGATCAACGCAGCGTAAATGGCTGGGAGCGGCCGACAAAGTCTTAAAATGTAGCCTGGATGCAATAACTGCCATCATTGCGAGCCACTACTGTCATCCTGAGCGTAGCGAAGGATCCCCATCTAGGAACAGCTGCAATCCACGGAGATCCTTCGCTACGC
>JBAQCP010000019.1:0-1734 GCA_049294295.1 Gammaproteobacteria bacterium
GGATCCAGAACAGGGGTGAGTTAAGCAGATGGCTTGAGATTAAGCAAAAAAAGCTTTTTTGAAATATTTTTTACAACATTACGATGTTGCAGTGGTCTGGATCCCACGCCTTCGCGCGGGGCGGCGAGGAATTTTGATTAACCAGACAGTAGTGCGCCTACACGGGAATGACAGCATAACGGGATGACTGATCTTTGATTAACCACACAACTCATGGCACTATGATATAATGAACAGCTCATAGACAAGGATGTACTATGCTAATTCAAACCACACTACAAACTGACTTCGCTATGTTTTTCCGCGTTATTTTCGCCACCTTCTTAGGCGCACTCATAGGCTGGGAAAGAGAAAGACATCGTAATATCATTTCCGCGGGTATTCGTACCTATGGCGCTATTTGTTTAGGCGCATGTGCTTTTGGTATTGTCAGTACAACGATTGCGAATGCAGACTCCTCCCGCATTGCCGCACAAGTGGTCAGCGGTATCGGCTTTTTAGGTGGTGGTATTATTTTTCGCCAAGGCGACTATGTCACGGGTTTAACCACTGCGGCTACTTTATGGGCAACCGCCGCTGTCGGCTTAGCCGTCTCAGTTGGTATGTATTTCACTTCACTATTAATCGCTATATTAATTTATCTGTTACTTTATTTACCACGTCTTGCTTGGTGGAAAAAAATCTCGGCTAAATAACCGCCTTTTATTTAATCAAAAAGAAAGATTTATGCTAAAATCTTGCGGCTTAATATTCTCTTAAGCATGGCTTGGTTATGCTTTCATTTTGGATTAATAATTAAAAAGGAATTTCACATGGGTAAACCTGATCAGACGCATAAAGATAAAGAGAAAAAAGTTAAGAAGCACAAGAAAAAAGCAGCAGCGGAAAGTGCAGCCCCTAGCCAAGATAACAGTCACGTTGCAAGTAGTGAAGTTCATGTTCTAGACGGCAGTCAATTCTTAGGAAAGGATCCATTATTTGAGATTCCACCAAGAAAAGATGAAGCCACAAGAAAAGCCCGTCGAAAGAAAAAACACCTTGAAGCAGAATCAGATCAAACAGAGGCTGTTTTATTAACACCAGAAATTGTTGTACCTGTTGCAACACCTGCACCTGATTTAAATATTGCACCAGAAGCAAAAGCAAGTTGCTGTAGTTGTTTTAGTTTTTTCCGCAAAAAACCAGAAGCTGAAACTAAGCCATTATTGCAAACCAATGCTAGTAAAATGAATAACTCATAATTACTGCATATATAATAACACTTAGATGTATCTTGAAGATTTTTCAGGATACATCTTAAGTTACAATATTTGGAAGGATACAAACGATGGGTAATACGCCAATAAAAAGCAAAAAAATTAAAGAAACAACGCCGCTATTAACAAATGATCAAGACGTGGAACCTAAATTAGGCACAGCTGCAACTATAGCACCGGTTGTTGCTAAGCCTACAACTCAAGCGAAACAACTTGAGCAAATAGAAGCTGAAGAAGCAAGAATGTTTGCAATATTTCTAGCCGACATAGAATCACGCAAACAACCTATGCTTAATAAAATAGCAAACCACGATACAGCGGCACTTTCACAAGAAACAGCTATCTTTAAGCGTCGCCAACCACCTGTTGAAGAAAAATCTAGCTGGTTCAGTTGTTTTTGTTTCTTTAGGAAGAAAGAAATTAGAGAAGAAGAAAAGCCGTTGTTGGGTAAACGTGGTATCAATTAAAACCTACCGAG
>JBAQCP010000020.1:0-1586 GCA_049294295.1 Gammaproteobacteria bacterium
GCAGAAGTATCGTTATAAATGGATTCCCGCTTTCGCGGGAATGACAGTAGTGGCTCGCAATGACGGCAGTTACTCCATCCAGGCTACATTTAACGCGAGCGTTGAGACTTAGGCGCAGGACTATCAACCGGTCCAATTTTCTGCTCTAACGCAAAAACGGCCAAGCGCAAATTTGGTGTTAATAATTGATCATCATTCATCAACAACTGAGTTAATAAAAGCCCAGCATATTCATACGTTTGTGCGCGACCTAGCGGACTATTGGCAATTTGATAAGTTGGTTGATTGAGTTGCTGAATACGTTGATCTAAATAAGTGCTATTCAATGGGTTGTTTGCGCATAGCAATTTAAGCGTCTGCATAAACCCCAGTAAATCTTTTAATGAATTGGCTTCATTTATCGTTGCCATTGAATTACTCTTCGTGATGTCTTTAAACATAGTATACCAGCCAAAATTAAAGAGAAGCTTAAATGAACGCGGATAATAACAGCAATATTTTAAATAATATACCTAGACTGCAATGGGCATGTCGGCGGGGTATGTTGGAATTAGATGTTTTATTAGGGAATTTTTTAAAGGAAGCTTATCCAGCCCTTTCTATGGAAGATAAGCAATTATTTGTAGAATTATTAAAAAATGAAGATCCCTCCTTGTTTGCTTGGTTAATGGGGCATGAAGAAACGCCTGAAAGCTATGCTTATATGGTTAATCTCATTCGTCAGCATGCTTATACAAGAAATTAATTTACGGTGGTCTAGGCTGCATCTAAGTATGCTAACGATGGTTTTGTTAGTCAGCTTGAGTGTTGTTATCTACCTGCCTATTTATGCCGCCTTTAAATTAATACTCCTTCCATTCGTTTTGTTTTATGGGTGGAGATTAATTAGGCAAGTGCTGTTGCTCGATAATCATTCAGTATTAAGATTGCGCTACGAGAATAGTGATCATTGGTGTTTAACGATGGCGAATCTTAGTGAGCAAACAGCTGTTTTGCGGGGCGATAGTATCGTGACGCAGGGAATGTTGCTATTGAGATTTAATACTGACAAACGAGTCATCTCTTGCATCATTTTCAAAGATGCTATGTGTAAAGAGCGTTATCGTCAGCTGTTGGTATTGTTAAGAGTGCGATTAACAGGCTGAGGTTTGCCGAGGTTGTCAATCGCAACAAATGTGAACATACCCGTCGCTACTTTTTTCCAGCTATCTTCATCATAAGCTCGCGTCCAGACTTCAACATTAAATTGAATGGAGGTTCTGCCTATTTTAACGAGATCGGTATAGCAACAAACAGTATCGCCAATGTAGACAGGTTTGAGAAATATGAGCTTATCAATAGCCACGGTGACCACTCGACTGCGGGCATGACGCCTAGCAGCAATCGCTGCCCCCATATCCATGTGGGAGACTAACCAGCCGCCGAAGATATCGCCGTTCATATTGGTATCTGCAGGCATGGCTAGGAGCTGAATGACTAATTCGCCGGTAGGGTGAGGTAGGGTATTCATCGCAAGCATCCATTAAGGGTGATAAGCCCATTATACCCCTATCTTACAAGGAATGTAGCCCGGCAAATCTTTTGCC
>JBAQCP010000021.1:0-7385 GCA_049294295.1 Gammaproteobacteria bacterium
CCCTCGCTACGCTTGGGATGACAGTAGTGGCTCGCAATGACGGTAGTTACATTGCTCGCAATCAAACATCAATGCTTTAAGAAATCTCGCTCATCGCTTCATCTGAAATATCAGCGTTTGAGTAAACTTCTTGAACGTCATCTAAATCTTCTAGCATATCAATCAAACCCATCACTTTTTCAGCGGTGTCTTTATCAGTAATCGCAACATCAGTGCTTGCAATCATCGTAATGTCTGCTTGATCGAATTTAAAACCAGCTTGTTGAAGACCAGCTTTTACGGTATTAAAACTTTCAGGCGTGGTGACAATATCAACGCTCTTATCGTCGTTGACCATGACATCTTCCACACCTAACTCTAATGCAACATCCATTAGTTTTTCTTCATTCACACCAGGGGCAAAGGTAATTTGACCTTGTTTTTTAAACAGGTAGGAAACAGAACCATCAGTGCCTAAATTACCACCCCTTTTAGAAAACGCATGACGAATTTCTGCAACGGTACGATTGCGGTTGTTAGTCATGCAGTCAACCATCACGGCAATGCCAGCAGGACCATAACCTTCGTAACGCACTTCTTCTACATCATCGTCTCCCATACCACCTGCACCGCGCTTGACGGCACGATCGATGACATCTTTGGTCATATTCGCTTCTAATGCCTTATCAAGTGCTATGCGCAAACGAGGATTAGCACCTGGATCACCGCCGCCTAATTTAGCGGCAACGGTGATTTCTCGGATTAGTTTGGTATAAAGCTTTCCACGCTTAGCATCTACTTTTTCCTTGTGGCGTCTAATATTCGCCCATTTGCTATGTCCTGCCATAACGACCTCACCCTGCTATTTCTTTAGTTTTAACGGCGACCCTAATACCTAATTCAACTAACTGTGCTAAATCAACTGGTGCTGGCGCATCCATTAATGGATCGCTAGCGGTTTGCGTTTTTGGAAACGCAATGACTTCACGAATAGAAGTGGCACCTGTCATTAACATCACTAAACGATCTAAACCAAATGCAATACCACCATGTGGAGGGCAACCTAGTTTCATCGCTGTGAGTAAGTGACCAAATTTATCTTCTGCTTCTTGATCATTAATACTTAAGACATTGAAAACAGCTTTTTGCATTTCGGAGGAGTTAATACGAACAGAACCACCACCAATTTCGCTACCGTTTAATACCATGTCGTAAGCACGCGCTAACATGTTAACAGGGTCTTTCATCAACTCTGCCACGCTATCGGCTTTAGGTGCCGTGAACGGATGATGACAAGCATACAAGCGGCCGTCACCTTGTTCAAACATAGGGAAATCAATTACCCATAATACACGCCATGCATCTTCAACCATTTTCAAATCATGGCCGACTTTAATACGTAATGCGCCTAAGGATTCATTAACGATGGTTGTTTTATCTGCACCAAAGAAAATGATATCGCCTACTTTTGCTTGTGTACGCTCTAGAATATTAGCAACAACATCAGCAGGTAAGAACTTCAAGATAGGTGATTGTAAACCGTCTTTGCCTTCTGCATTAATCTTAATATAAGCCAAGCCCTTCGCACCAAAAATACTAACGTGCTGAGTATAGTCATCAATTTCTTTACGGCTTAATGTTGCACCGCCTGGTACACGTAATGCAGCAATTCGTCCTGCTGGATTATTAGCAACATCAGCAAATACTTTGAATTCAACTGATTTTAATAAATCGCCAATATCAACTAACTCTAGAGGGATACGTAAGTCTGGCTTATCTGAACCAAAACGACGCTGTGCTTCAGCATAGGTTATGCGTTCAAAGGTCATCGGCAAATCAACATTCATTAATTGCTTGAACATACCGCGCACCATGTCTTCCATGATCGCTTGAATTTCATACTCGCTTAAAAATGAGGTTTCAATATCAAGCTGGGTGAATTCAGGCTGACGATCTGCTCTTAAATCTTCATCACGGAAACATTTTACAATTTGGTAATAACGATCGAGACCTGCCATCATCAACAATTGTTTAAATTGTTGCGGGGACTGAGGCAATGCAAAAAAGCTGCCTGGACGTGTACGGCTAGGCACCAAGTAATCACGCGCACCTTCCGGGGTTGCACGGGTAAGCATAGGCGTTTCAACGTCAATGAATCCATGTCCATCTAAATACTGGCGTAAGTAATGCGCCACTTTCGCACGGAACTTCAAACGCTCTAACATTTCAGGGCGGCGAATATCTAAGTAACGATAACGTAAACGCGTTTCTTCACCCACATCGTGATATTCATCGTCAATTGGGAAAGGTAAGGGTTCAGAGCGATTTAAAATAATTAATTCAGATGCAGCAACTTCAATTTCACCTGTTGCTAAATTTTTATTAACGGTACCTTCAGGACGAGGACGCACAACCCCTTTCACTAATACCACAAATTCGCTACGTAACGCTTCAGCATTAGCAAATGCTAATTGCTGTTCAGGTGCAATAACGACCTGAACGATACCTTCACGATCGCGTACGTCCACAAATACAACACCGCCATGATCGCGTCGACGATGAACCCAACCCGCTAACTTCACTTCTTGACCTAACAACTCGGTGGTCACTTGACCACAATAATGACTGCGCATAATTTACCCTATGTTACTTATTTACCAGGGATTCCCGCTGAAAAACGCGGAAACCCTTCCTGTTTATATGCTGCGCAAAAGCCAAGCTTTTGCTTGCACCCAAGGGGGAGAATCGCGATTCTCCCCCTTGGGCATCCCCCATCGCGCAATGTTCAGCAAGAATCGCTGCTTATTTTAAACTACTTTACTGCCCGCTTTCCCCATTGAGGAATAGCTAGGCTGAACCACACCTAAAGAGATGACAAATTTTAGCGCTTGATCCACGCTAATATCCAGCTCTATTACCTTACTTTTTGGCGTCATCATTAAAAAACCTGACGTTGGATTGGGGGTCGTTGGAATGAAATAACTCACCATTTGCTCAGCATCCAGCGCTGCCTGGATTTCTGGCGAAACGTGACCGGTTTGAAAAGCCACCGTCCAGATACCAGGCGATGGGTATTCCACCAACAACACTTTGCGAAAAGATTGACCACCTGGGGAAAATAAGGTTTGTGTCACCTGTTTCACGCCCGTATAAACACTACGCACCAAGGGGATGCGCCCCATAATAGCATCGCCAAAATCCACCAATCGCTTACCAATAAAATTGGCGGCTAGCAGACCAGTCACCACAATAACCGCTAAGGTTAAAATGACCCCGATACCAGGCACATGGAAGCCTAGCAGAAAATCTGGCTGAAATTTGGTTGGTAGCAGCAACAGCGACTTACTCAACACATCCACTAAAAACTTGATTACCAATACAGTCACCACAATCGGCAACCAGACCAATAAACCTGAAATAAAATATTTACGCAGTAACGCAAGCATGATGCTTTTACCTACTTATCTGATGAGCCTTTGATATTATCACTACTGGTAGGACTACCTGAACTGGTTTCGCTGGCATTTGGCTTACTTTTATAGTCCGTCGCATACCAACCCGATCCTTTTAATTGAAACCCAGCTGCCGAGATTTGCTTTTGCAAACTAGGTTGATTACATTTTGGGCAATCCACTAATGGCGCATCAGAGAATTTCTGAATGGCGTCTAGTTGGTGCTGGCAAGATCCGCACTGATATTCATAAATTGGCATAAAAAACCCCATGAGCAAAATGGGGTCATTTTAGCGGATTTTATGCTGGACGGGAACTACTGCTTTATTAGCCTCGTTTAGGCTTAGCAGGAACTGAACGATGCTTAGACGAATGCTTAGTAGAAGCTGGTTTATCAAAAAAACGCATACCACCGACCGTGCCGCCCTCATTCTCAGCCTCATACCCACTTGTCTTTCCTGCACTTGCACCTTCATCAGCAGAACGTTTCTTCGCAGCGAGGGAGGAAGAAGGCTGAGGAGCACCTGATAACCGACGAGAAGGCGTTTTAACCGGCTCTATGATGACCACAGGGTCAGAAAATTTTGTTTTTTTCGCTGCAGGAGCAGGAACACTAGGGGTACCCACCTCACTATCAATCGAACTAGAACTAGATGATGATGCTATCTCTTGAAAGGAGGAGCTTAACGAAAACCCGGAAGAGCTTCCATTGAAAGCAGGACGACGCTGTAGGCTTGGTTTTTTATTTTTAGTAGGCGATAAATTTGGCATTGATCCCGTTCGAAGCTGCACATCTGTTTCTACTGGCACCTTAGACAGCTCAGTAGATGATTTCGATACTGGCAACGGCGCTTCATTTAACCCAAAAACATTACCTGCGCGATTACGGCCAGAGGTAGAACTCCCAGAAGATGATGCCTCTAATCTTGAGCTCGAGGTCATCGTATTATCTGTCAGCTGCTCATCGCGATGTTGAGCGATGTTTATTTGACTTTTAATAGCAGCCGCTAAGCCTTCAAAGTCAGCTCGCCACTGATTAATTGATTTGTTTATTTTGTTTATATCTTTTACTAAAGCGAGTGCATGAAAAACAACATGCAGATTTGCAGACAATATCTCTTGTTTAATTCGACGATTAATTCTATTTACTGCTTCTTCTTGTTCTATCAGATTTTTACCTTTTATCATTTTGTCATAGTCTAAACTCAAACTATTAAATTTCTCTTGAATGAGACTACTATATTGCTTAACTGTCATTTCTAGTGCAGACGTAGGCATATCACTTATCTTCTCTACCTTCTTTAAAATTTTATCCTTAATTAATCCATCAACCACACCTTCAATAACAAAATCTTTTCGCTGACCAGGTAACACCAACTGTGCAAACATGGGATTAGGCGCTAACAAGTATCGATCTAAATTACCAAATATTGATATTAGCTCTTGTTCATCACTCGTACTTGTAGAAGAAGAACTAGAAGCAGTCTCTTTATTGGATTTCTCTGCTTTCTTCTCGATAGTCGTAAGCGCAATCCATGCTTTTTGCAGTAGTATTAGATTCTTCATCTTACCGGCTTGGATTGCTTGGGTAATCTCAGTAAAAGTCGCCAATAATTTTAATAGTTCTTGGTAAGTCAGCATGCCGTCATTATATTTACCCATGAGAAGCTATCCCCCGTTTTTTGTTCTTTTTATTATTATCTAGTATTGCTTTATATTATAACCCAACTAATTCTTATAAAGAGAAATTTGGGTAGAACAGACCCGTATTGCATTGAAAAATAGATAGGAATACTTATTTCTTAGAAGATGGAAGCACCTTCACGCTGCCAGCTCTTTCCCGGTTGGGCGACTCAGGCTGACCCTTATCCTCTCTCTTCCTGCTATATACTTTTAATTTCCCTGACCCACCAACAGAACTTCCTACCTTTTTCCCCACCTGTTTCACCAGGTCAGCAAATGTGGAATTAGCCTGCGACGAATGTTGCGAAAAAAGCCCGCTATCCGCGACTGATGCATTACCAGCTGAAGAAGAAGCTATTTGCGATGTCGGCACTGTTGCTTTTTGACGAAGATGTCGCTTATTGGTTACTGTTATCTGTGCTGGCGAGGGCTGGTTAAGTAACTCACCTATCTCAAATATATTATATTCAGCTAATGCTATCGATACTCTGGATAGCCTTTGTGCCTGATCCTCTTGCACATCTTCCTCATCTGGCTCATTGAATAAATCAGCCAGCACCTGTCCTGACGCTGAATTCATCGCAGAAATTTTTAGTTTTAACTCGTTACTTTCGCTCGTCAGTTGGCGTTTCAAATTCTCATTTTCTTCAACCCACTCAGCATCTAAATCCAACTTGCTAACTTGAATAGAAGACAAAGCCATTTGTACGTGAAAAGAACCGAGCGCCCTCCTCAGGTCCGCCTGATATTCTTCGCTTTCTTTACCGGCGTCTGATCCCTTTCCTACGGAACTAAATGCTTTTCTAATCGATTTTTGGCTTTTTTTCTTCTCAAAAATGCTTTTGATTTCATACAGCCGAGGATCCTCAATCACCCCAAGTGCCGCCTCATGCTCTCTTTTTAAAGCCACTAATTCTCCGGACTTAGCCTTGCTCTTGGCTGCTTTGTATCGTTCATCTTCCTTTTTAACCAACGCCGATTTGCGCTCATTAATGCTCTCAGTCAATATAGCAATACAATCTTCCATTGTTTTTTCATTAAAAAAATCTTTATTACAAAGCGCTAATTCTTTTCCACCAGATAAATTAATTTTGCGATCAGCGGCGAGAGCAGCGGAATCAAGGGCCTTATTATGTTCTTGAAAAGCCTGCAGGGAGAGCTGTAATTTCGAAACCTTACTTTTCAACTCTTCCACTTCTGCATCAACAGCCATCGATACAGATGAAAAGCTTTCAACACTTCTCGTATAGCGCTTAATTGCACGCTTATATGAATCAACCTCTTTTTGATAGTGATTCATTCGTGCATAGAATAAACTCGCATTCGATCTTGTTGATGCCATCTCTACCACCCCATACTAACTACAATTATTATTATTAATTTTCCCATTATATTCATTATAGTCTTAAAACCACCTTAACAGGCACAATTCAGCTATTTCATAAATAACCTAATAAAAATAACCTGTTATCAAATTTGGCCTCCAAATTACGGGTGATATCCCCACCCTTACTAGCTAAATTATCAATTTATGCGGTAAACTCCAGCTCATTCAACGACATTGGATAAGCCTCAATGACTACTATTCTTGTTCTTTATTACAGCCGCCAAGGCTCAGTTAAGCAAATGGCTCAATATATTGCCCGGGGCGTAGAATCAGTGGATGACGTAGAAGCTAAAATACGTACTGTCCCCCCCGTTTCTACCACCATCGAGGCCATTGAGCCTGCTATTCCAGAAACTGGTGCATTATATGCCACGTTAGATGACCTAAAAGAATGTGACGGTTTAGCCTTAGGCAGCCCTACTCGGTTTGGCAATATGGCAGCGCCGATGAAATATTTCATTGATCAAGCTAGCAGCATATGGGTATCTGGCAGCTTGGTGGATAAACCAGCAACAGTATTTACCTCGACGTCTAGTTTACACGGCGGGCAGGAAAGCACTTTGATCACGATGATGCTGCCACTACTTCATTTGGGTTGCATGGTGCTAGGGATACCTTATACAGAAGCTGATTTGAGCACGACTGCTAGTGGCGGTACACCTTATGGAGCAAGTCATCATGCAGGTTCTGCTGGCAATTTATTAACAGATGAAGAGCAACGTTTGTGTTTTGCATTAGGTAAACGTTTGGCGTTAACGGCTAAAAAATTAAAGCGTGGTATTTAAGATTGCGAGCTAAGACCAAGCAACAGCCATTGCCGTCATTGCGAGCGCAGCGAAGCAATCCCTGCAACGCATCCGCACCCACCATGGATTGCTTCGCTG
>JBAQCP010000022.1:0-3266 GCA_049294295.1 Gammaproteobacteria bacterium
GAAGAAACGTTAGAGATGGATTCCCGCTTTCGCGGGAATGACAGTGCTGAGTGCGGGAATGACAGTAGCGGCTCGCAATGACGGCAGTTACTTCATCCAGGCTACACAATTTATTAGCTGTATAGCACTTGCTTACATGCCTGAATAAGCCAAAAAAAACCACCGCTCTTTCAAGCGATGGTTTCTTTATTCAACATGCTCTCCCCGAAGAGAGTAAGCATTTACGCTTCTGGGATAATATTCAATTTAACGGTTGAAACGATATCGCTATCTAATTCAACAGAAATTTCATATTCACCAAGCATACGTAAAGTGCCTTCTGGCAAACGTATGTCACGCTTGTCGACAGCAATACCAGCTTTGGTAATGGCATCAGCGATATCACGCGTACCGATAGAACCAAACAATTTGCCTTCGTCGCCTGCTTTTGCAGCAAGGATAACGGTGCTTAAATTGTTTAATGTCTTTTGACGATCTAAGGCTTCTTGATGCTTCTCGCCAGCTGCTTTTTCTAACTCAGCACGACGCGCTTCAAACTTCGCTTTGTTGATCGTATTTGCAGAAACAGCTTTACCTTGTGGAATTAAAAAATTCCTAGCAAAACCACCTTTAACTTTAACTGTCTCGCCTAGTGAGCCTAAGTTACGCACTCTTTCAAGTAAGATAACGTCCACAGTCTTACCCCTCTATAAATTAAATATTTAAATTTTTCTCAACCGCTTACGCAGATCGAACCCAATGTCGAACAAAGCCAACAATGAAATCATCAAAATGCTAGTAGGCGCACCTACTAACAACGCTACGTAAAGCAACGCTAACCAAAACCATGTTGTCGATGACCCTGCTGTCATTTTACTCAGTAAATAATGCGCAAGACTCAAACCCGCTGCACCAAATAGCATATAAACAACCGGCATAATATCTAACACAACACTATTCCCCAAATAGGAAAGCACCATGCTAACGGCAAATAAAATACCTGCTAAACGGCTTAAACGAATATTGAGAAGTTCTTTACGCAAACTACCCGGAATAAATAACACTGCTTGCCACCAACGTGCGACTAAAAGCTGCAATATGGCATTAAACAAAATAGCCATCGCCATAATACCGGTGGCGTATTGTTTCGTGACATTAATTGCTTCTACTTGTACATCAACGCTATTAGCGCTTGCATCTGTCGCTACACCACTCACAGCCGCGACCCCGTTCATTGCTGAACTTTTTAAGGCACTCGTGACTGATTTTGCTTGATTGTAATAAGCAAGCAATTGCCCGCCCCACCAATCAGCAATCGCAGGATAAGCCAGATGAACCACACTAATCACTAATACGCCGACTAACGCAGCCACTTGGAGAATCAAACTCCAGCTGGCTTGTCTTTGCAGCATCACTGCAAACACCCACGTTAATACATTGCTAATAACTGCTACGCCTACTGCCGCCCACACCACTAAAGGAATTTCAGGTTGTGGATTACCAGCTAGTAAGAAACTAATCACGTAAGGCAAAGAAGCAGCGACGGTTAAGATCGCTCCTTCAACAATGCTTTTTTGTAACGTGATAAACGCAGCAATTAAAATACCAATCATGCCAATCACCGGAACAAAGGTAATAGCAAATACAACGCCCAATGTTACAATCGGATGTTCAAGTAGAAAATTTGAATAGCGTTTTAGCCACATGGATTAAACTAGTGCCTGTCAGTGTATGGTAATAATGCTAAATAACGCGCTACTTTAACAGCAGTAGACAATTTACGTTGATAGCTAGCTTTGGTACCTGTAATACGGCTAGGTACGATTTTGCCATTTTCCATAATAAACTTTCTCAACATACCAACATCTTTGTAATCAACATCTTTGATTTTGTTGGCTGTGAAGTAGCACATCTTTTTACGACGAAAATAAGTAGACATGATTTGCTCCCGCTCCTAGTTAGACTTGCTGTCAGCTGATTCTTCAGCAGCAGGTTCACGCACTTCGCGTCTGCCACGAGATTCAGAATGGTCACCATGTGGTGTATCCATATCACTGCTGCGGCCGTCTTTTTCTTTCAAAATAGGAGACGCTTCAGTAATTGCATGGTTAACACGCAACACCATGTTACGAATTACAGCGTCGTTATAACGGAAGTTATCGCTTAATTCGTTGATAGTTGCTTGATTACATTCAATATTCATTAACACGTAATGTGCTTTCATGATTTTATTGATTGGATAAGCTAAAGGACGACGACCCCAATCTTCTAAACGATGCATTTTGCCTTCGTGGGAAGTAATGAGAGTGGTGTAGCGTTCAATCATTGCAGGCACTTGCTCGCTTTGATCTGGGTGAACTAAAAATACGACTTCATAATGCCGCATAGTACTACTATGTTTCATGAGAGCTCCTCTTGGGTTCCAGCTTTTTCCACCATTGGAAAAAGCAAGGAGTTGTTGCCAACTTTAAGGGGTGGAATTGTACGGAATATGTCTATTTTATGCAACAACAGCCCGCACACTAAATGCGGGATTCTGCAGTTATTTATATTAAATTTAGCCCTTTTTGAACGGCTGGACGCAAAGCGATTGCATCATGCCAGCGCTTTACGTTTGGATAGTCATTTAAATCAATATCTTGCTGCTCATATAAATGCACCCAAGGGAAAATAGCGATATCAGCAATGGAGTAATTTTGTACAAAATAATCTTTGCCAGCGAGGTGAGTATTCATCACTTTATATAGTCTTTTTGCTTCATTGGTATAACGCTCAATGCCGTAGGGAATAGTTTCTGGCGCGAAGTGCAAGAAATGATGTACCTGGCCCAACATCGGACCTACCCCTGCCATCTGGAACATGAGCCACTGGATAGTATGAATACGTTCAACTGGATCTTTTGATAAAAACTGGCCGGATTTTTCGGCTAGATAAATCAAAATAGCGCCTGACTCAAAAATAGTTAGTGATTGATGGGTTTTTTCATCTTTATCAACAATGGCTGGGATTTTATTATTTGGGTTAATCTTTAAATAATCAGGATTAAATTGTTCTTGCTGGCTGATGTCTACCGTATGCAATGTGTAAGGCAGCTTTGTTTCTTCCAGCATAATGGCAACTTTGTGGCCGTTGGGTGTTTTCCATGAGTAAAAATCTAACATGCGCTCTCCTTACTCATCATTGAAAGCATGAAGTTTACCACTCTCCCGTAGCCTAGTGTAGCCTGGATGG
Source organism: Gammaproteobacteria bacterium (assembly GCA_049294295.1). Lineage (GTDB taxonomy): Bacteria > Pseudomonadota > Gammaproteobacteria > DSM-16500 > DSM-16500 > Aquicella. The sequence goes on from JBAQCP010000022.1 coordinate 3,211, forward strand.
AGCGTAGCGAAATCCGGGTTTATTTGCACAATCAACAAACCCGGATTCCGCTACGC
>JBAQCP010000023.1:0-5591 GCA_049294295.1 Gammaproteobacteria bacterium
GGATGACGGTGTCAGTAGCGGAATCACCGTTTGCGTTGGTTGGTTAATAAGCCTTCGCAAAAATAACCCGTTGTTTACTAGCCTCACCACTAAAAATACAAGTACCCGGCCCCGATTTGTCATCAAACGGAATGCATCGAATCGTTACACTCAATTCTTTCTTAATCGTTGCTTCAACGTCTTTGCTGCCATTCCAATGCGCTAATGCAAATCCACCTTTTTCACCAGCAAAAAATTCATAGAATTCTTCTTTGCTATTAATCACCTTGGTATTTGCTTCTTGGAAAGCACGTGCACGATTCAATAAGTTGCTTTGCATCTCATCTAGCGTCGAAGCAATGTTAGCAATAAACGTTGGGCGGCTAACTGCGACTCTGTCTTTATATTCCAAGTCACGTCTACCCATAAATACAGCTTGACTGGTCACTTCTTTATTGCCAATTTCTAGACGAATAGGCACACCTTTTTTCACCCAACCCCAAGCTTTTTCACCGCCTGCCATTTCACGATTGTCGATTTCAACCACTAATCGGCGTTCATGATAATATATTTGACGTAATTCATCCGCCAAGCTTTGGCAGTACGCTAAGATGTTATCTCTATCTTCTTCTTTGTGAACAATAGGCAATATAACAATATGTGAAGGTGCTAAGCGTGGTGGAGCAATCAAGCCATTGTCATCACTATGCGTCATAATCAAGCCGCCAATTAAGCGAGTTGAAACACCCCATGAGGTAGTCCAAGCAAATTCTTGTTTGCCTTCAGCGCTTAAGTATTGAATATTGAAGCTCTTGGAAAAATGCTGGCCTAAGAAATGCGACGTACCGGCTTGCAATGCTTTTTTATCCTGCATCATCGCTTCAATGGTGTAAGTGTTATCCGCACCCGGAAAGCGTTCGCTCTCAGATTTTTCGCCTTTGATCACAGGCATAGCCATGTATTCTTCAGCAAATTTAGCATAGATATCTAACATCAAGCGTGATTCTTGTACTGCTTCATCAGCGGTTGCGTGTGCTGTATGGCCTTCTTGCCATAAAAATTCTGTCGTACGTAAAAATAAACGTGTACGCATTTCCCAGCGGACGACATTGGCCCATTGATTCACTAGCAAGGGTAGGTCACGATAGGATTGTACCCAGCGAGAAAACGCATCGCCAATAATAGTTTCAGAAGTGGGACGAATGATGTAGGGTTCTTCTAGTGGTCCAGCGGGAACCAATTTTCCATCTGCATTGGTTTCTAAGCGATGATGAGTCACCACCGCACATTCTTTAGCAAATCCTTCAATATGCTCAGCTTCTTTTTGCATAAAGCTGATAGGAATCATCAATGGGAAGTATAAATTTTTATGTCCCGTTGCTTTAAATTCTTCATCTAACACGCGTTGCATATTTTCCCAGATAGACCAGCCCCAAGGCTTGATGATCATACAGCCTCTGGTGGGTGCCACTTCTGCCAAGTCTGCCGCTTTAATGACTTGCTGATACCATTCAGGATAATTTTGCTCTCTGGTAGGTGTAATCGCTGTTTTCGTATTTTTAGTTGAGTTCATTTAAAATTTCCTCTACGTGACCTGTCACTTTTACTTTGCGCCAAATAACGCGAATGATACCTTGCTCATCAATTAAAAAAGTTGAGCGTTGAATGCCTAAAAAGGTTTTGCCAAATATACTCTTTTTATTAATAACACCATAAGCTTCACAAACATCAGCATTAGCATCTACTAATAGCGTGAAAGGCAGTTCATATTTTTCTTTAAATTTAGTATGTGCTTTAGCGTTATCTTTGGAGATGCCAAAGACTAATGCGCCATGTTTTTGAAACAAGGCATGTTGATCTCTGAAGTCACAAGCTTCTTTTGTGCAGCCCGGTGTATTGTCCTTGGGGTAGAAGTATAAAACGACTTTTTTGCCCTTGAGCTTGCTCAGGGTGACGTTTTCACCTTCTGCATCGGTGGGTAGGGTAAAATCTGGGGCTTGATCGCCTATGGACAGCATGTTGTCCGTCTCCTCTTTGTGAATGGGAGAAGGATAGCATTGTTGGGACGGGTGGAGAAGTATCCGATATATTGCGCAAAAGCACCTTAACTCGCCACTTATAATTAGCGGCAAGTTTTTAGGCTCTATGGGGCTAATGAATCGTAGAGTGACCGATTAAGCCACCGCCAACTGCACCGACAACAGTACCTGCTGTGCTACCACCAGTAACGGCATTACCAACTAGTCCGCCTACTGCAGCGCCACCTACGGTACCCATTTGATTATTCGTGCAGGCTGTCAACGAGCCCATCATTAAAAGAATAGCGAAACACGACGTTAATGACCTTTTCATGACGCACCTCCTTTTTGTATGCCTATTAATACATTTTAGCAGCTATTTGACCAGTTTTCTGGTGCAGTGAATGCACACACTGGTTTAGGTTAATGAATCGTAGCGTGACCAAGTAAGCCGCCGCCAACCGCACCAACTACGGTACCCGCTGCACTGCCGCCAGTGATAGCATTACCAACTAAGCCACCTACTGCAGCACCACCTACGGTACCCATTTGATTGTTTGTGCAGGCCGCTAATGAGCCCATCATTAAAAGAATAGCAAAACACGACGTGAATGACTTTTTCATGAACCACCTCTCCGTTTGTGTTGTATTCTTATATTCTATCAATTATTTGACCAGTTTTGTGGAATAGCCGCCTTGATCGTTGATAGTTAAGGCTTTCCATAGCCAAGGTAATACTTCATCAATTGTTTCTTTAAATTGCCAGGGAGGATTAATAATAGCTAACCCTGAGCCATTTAAGTGCGTCGGTAGATCTGGGTAAATGGTTAAATCGATTGATAAAATAGGTTGTGAAACCGATTGTTTCAATGCTTCATAAAAACGCTCCACCTGCCGTCTGTCTTTAATTGGATACCAAATAGCAAATACCCCGCTTTCGAAGCGTTTTAAGGCTAGTGGCATCGTGTGTGCTAATTTATTGAACTCGTTGGAATCTTCATAAGGCGGGTCGATTAAGATCAATCCACGGCGTTCTTTAGGCGGTAAAAATGCCTTTAATGCTAAAAAACCATCGGTATGATGAATGGCAGCTTGGCGATTATGTGAGAATGCCTCGCGCAATAATTCATATTGCTCTGACTGTAATTCGCAGGCAATGAGGCGATCATGCGGGCGCAGTAAAAAGCTCGCAAACATAGGAGAGCCAGGATAATACTGCAGTGAAGAATAAGCGGAATTGGTTAACTCGTTATTTAAACGATGTACATAATCTAAATAAGTTTTTACTAGTGGCGGTGGATTAGGTGCTGCAATCACCTTTTCGATGCCGCCTTGATATTCTTTGGTTTTTTGTGTTGTTTCTGCAAATAAATCGTAATAACCAATCCCTGCATGAGTATCTATAAAACAAGCGGGTTTATCTTTGCGGTGTAAGGATTGCATTAAGGCGATTAATACAACGTGTTTTAACACATCTGCAAAATTGCCTGCATGATAAGCGTGACGATAATTCATAATAATTAATCCCAGAGAGGGTAGTGTTCTAAAGAAATGCTGTCATCAAAAAAGAGTTTAGCATTTGCTGCAAATGATTCGGTGTAATCAGATAAGTAAAAATGCTTGCTGCCTGTGCCTTGATCATTCAGTAAGTTATTTTTTTCTAGGCGTTTTTTAACGGCAAGTGCGACAATATCTGAAGGGTCAATGACTTCAACTGATGGCCCTAAATGGCTAGCAATTGAATTTTTAATAATAGGGTAGTGCGTGCAAGCAAGTACTAATGCATTAATGTTATTTAATTCAGGATGCGTTAGATATTCTTTCAATAGTACATCGATGACCACATGATTACCAAATTCTTCAATAGCAGAGGCGAGTAAGTTGGTTGGATGTGAAACGAGATTGATCCCCGCATTTAATTCATCTATTTTTTTCTTATAGATATGCGAGTTAACCGTTTGACGTGTGCCAATTAAGCCTATGTGTTTGTTGCTGTGTTTTTCTTTTAAAAACTTGACGACAGGATCAATAACATTCATCACAATGGCTTTGCTGCCAATATATTCTTTTACAAGTTCATAAGCTGCAGCAGATGCTGAATTGCAAGCAATCAGAATAAGTTTGCATTCTTGCTGCAAAAGCATATGGGCAATTTTAATTGAATAAGCTTGGATGGCGGCTGTTGATTTGTCGCCATAAGGCAGGTGGGCCGTGTCACCAAAATAGATAATGTTTTCTTTAGGCAATTGCTTCACAAGCGCATGTGCCACCGTTAGGCCGCCAATGCCGCTATCAAATATACCTATGGGTTGCGATGGAGAATGATTAGGTTTCATGTCTTAATGTTACGTGAAAGCAAGATGGCTAACAATAAGCCTCGAAAACAAATTACCCCCATCGTCCCGCGCGTAGACGCGGGACGATGGGGTGGCTTGTGCCTAAAAATAACACAATGGCGACTAGAACCCGCTTGTACGCTAAATCTGAAACTCTGTATACTGGATAGGTTGACCATTATTTAACAAAAGGAGTTTGTCATGAAAAAAGTTACCGGAATGATTTTAGCTGTTGCGATGTTAAGCGCTGTATTAGCTGGTTGCTATTCCAAATCTTGCGAACAACCTGCTCCACAGCCAACGAACTACAAAGGCGAAGTGAAGTAAATTTGAGTAAAAGGGTATCGATGATACCCTTTTATCTTGCTTGTTATAAAATCTCTTCTAAGCCGTAAACTAATTGATCTAGTGTGATGACCTTTTCGCAGGCAAAGCAAATGCCGGGCGCAAATGATATGCGGTCAATGCTATCGTGACGTATTGTTAATGTTTCACCAGCTTCACCAAAAATGACTTCTTGATGAGCAAGCAAGCCGGGTAAGCGCACGGCGTGTATAGGGATGCCATGATGGATGGCTCCTCTTGAGCCCGGAATGGTTTCTCGGAATGTTTTAGACTCTCTGTATTTTTCTTTTATGACTTCACCTATCATTTCTGCCGTACGCAGAGAGGTGCCAGATGGGCTATCCACTTTATTTTCGTGATGATATTCAATAATTTCAGCCTGCGGCATGTATTTTGCGATTTCTTTGGCATATTTCATCATCAAGACGGCGCCTAAAGAAAAATTAGGTGCGATGATGCCGCCTAGTTTTTTTTCAGCACATTTATCTTTCAATATTTGCACTTGGTCCGCTTTTAAGCCAGTGGTGCCGATGACAGGGCGGGCGCCTGCTGCAATAATGGCTAGTGAGTTGTTGAATACGGCATCAGGGTGTGTGAAGTCGATGACCACTTGTGCATCGCTATCTTGGATCGCCTTGCCTAAATTATACTCGCGGCCAGTTTCGCCGACTAATTCAAAACGAGCGTCTTCACTCATTATTTTGCTTATCATTTGTCCCATGCGGCCAAAGGCGCCATTAATTAGTACGCGTACTGTCATGTGATTGCTCCATTTATTCGCTTATGAAATATAGCTTAACATCCACTTGGAGTGCCAGGCACTAATATTTTTGATAAAAAATCGTGCACCAGATTTCATGCGTGTATGCGTTATTAACGTTCTTGTCGTCCCGCGCGTAGGCGCGGGATCCAG
>JBAQCP010000024.1:0-12524 GCA_049294295.1 Gammaproteobacteria bacterium
GTAGAGAGGGATCTCCATCTACGGCAGCTGCCCCTAAGATGGAGATCCCTCTCTACGCTCGGGATGACAGTGGGTAGCTCAGGATGACAGGTGCTCTGCATGTTGGGCCAAAATATGAACAATTCTAGTCATTCATTAACACTCCCTTAAGCACTTTAATATAAAATAACGCCCATAATTCATAAAAAACACAAACGAGGACGAAAATGGCCGCTTCTAGAGATGATTTATTGCAAGAAGATGAGGTGATAGACCTTGCCTCACCAGTCGTTCATCCGAGTGTTTTTTCTCGTTTATTCAAACAGATACGAATGATATCTGCTTTATACCCACCGATTAGTGTGGGTATTTCTGATGGTTCAGAAACCTTAATGGGGATGTATAGAGATGGTTATCGCTCCATTCCGTTGTTAATTGTTGCCTCTATTTTAAATGGCGGTATCACGACTGGTATTTCAGCACCTAGCACCCAGGAAACAATGGAGGAGATTTATACCTTACTCAAGCAGGGCGGTTTTCCGGAAAATTGGCATGCTTTGCCAAGTGATATTCAATATGACTTAACAATGCTGGTTAAAAAAGTATTGGTTGAAGCGGATATTGAAGTTGACGAGAATAGTCACATTGATCAGCTTTTAGAGCAATCAGCTGGACGTATGAATTATTCATTGTATGAGCTCTCAGCAAAAATATTACGTTTAAGAGATCAGTGGAAAGGTGGACAGCACAATGAGGCTAGTTATGCTGATATTAATAATGAAGCGTTAGATGTTGATCATCCTGAACGATCCCGAATAAATTTTTATGCATCAAATGCTGACGAGATAGCTATCTTACGTGAAGATTACCCGGTCGTGTCTGAGATAAATGCGGTGCTTGAAAAAATTAAGCAATGGGAAGCTTGGCCGAAAAATAAAAGAGGCTTAGCGTTTGGAATCACCTTGCCCTTGGCAATTTTATCTTCAAGTTTAGATGCAGTGGGTACTTATTACTTTATTAAAAATATTCCAGATGAATATTCGTGGGCTAACGTCTTACCCATCCGCTTTTACAAGGCATTTGGTATTGTTTGCGGTACAGGTGCTTTCTTAACAGCTTGCGCAACGGAAGGCAAAGAATCATTTAAGGGTATTGCGCAATTATTTAATCATCGGGATACAGCTCAATATTCATCTCACTTAAGCAGCATTATCAGTCCTTTATTAGGTTACAGTTTGGGTACCGTTAATACGTTGTTAGAAATATGCAGCGACTATATGGTAGCAAGAGATATCTTTGGAATAACAGGATCCACTAAACGTATTTTGTTAGGTACGGCTGCCACTATTTCTTCTATTCCTAATGTCTATTTTATGGGTGGCTATGGTACTGAGCTGATGGATGATTTGTTGGGATATGCGCATCAATTGATATCTAACAGAGAAGAAATGAGTAAAGCAGGGATTGCAAAAGATTTAGTGTCTGCTGTGATTGCGTTAGCATTATCTAGTTATTTAAGCCAGTTGGGTCGTTTAAATAATAAAGCTGCATTTGATGCGATGGGCAAAGACTTGCACATTCACAATAATGCATTCGATCAAGCATCTACGGCATTAATGTGGACGTTGTGTGTTTATTTTTCTGTGACAGGCGCATCACCCTTGTATAGCCCTATTCGTAAGTTAGTGGGGACGACGGTGAATAAAGCAGCGGCACTGAGTAGTTGTGTGGGTGGATTGTTTAGCAAGAAGCCGAATGAAGCGGATATTGAAGCAAGTCAAGGTTTGTTGAGTGAAGATGATGATGTGACGCCTGTAAAGAATAAATATAGATGCGGTGGTAGCTGTACGATTTTATAGGGGAAGGTTTAAATATCTCCTGTCATACCCGCGCAGGCGGGTACCCATCCATAACATTCCCGGGGTCTACTTTCTACTCCACTCAATAAAACTATAATCCCAAGCATTCATCTCATCCGCTTGAAATATTTCTCTAGCAACTTCCACCCACTCTTCCTGCCTAAACCCTTTAAAAAACACATCCCCTTCAAATGCGTGGTGTACTATTGTCATATACAAGCATTGGATCTGATCCAGCGTCTGTCGATAAATCTCCGACCCACCAATCACAAATATTTTTTCTGGTTGTTCTTTTGCGGCAGTGGCGATCGCTTCTTCTATCGTCGTAGCGACCAGGCAGCCGGGCGCTGAATACGCCGCATCGCTGGTGACAACGATATTCGTACGATTGGGCAAAGGTCGACCAATCGACTCGTAAGTCTTACGTCCCATGATAATGGGGTAGCCCGTGGTAATTGCTTTAAAATGTTTCAAATCTGCCGGTAGGCGCCAAGGCAGTTGATTTTGTTGGCCAATTAAGCCATTTTCATCCATTGCGACAATTGCGCACAATTTAGGAAGTGACATTCGCTTTTCATCTCATACCGTTTTAGTTAATATGATTCACTTTATGCTGGTGCCCATACATATGAAAGATATTTCTTTGCCAGATTACAGTGAGCTAAGTCAGTCACTGAGTCAAACAGCTTTAAAACTCAATCCTGCTCAAGCCCACGGGCTTATGTGCGGTGTCCTTTGTGGTAGCCAAAGTAGTAATATTGCTTGGGATAAATTGGTTGCGGGTGGGACTGAAAGTGCTGACGATATAGCTGCTTTGCAAGCCTTATATCAAGTGACCGCGAGACAATTAGAAGAGTTTTCCTTTGATTTCCAATTAATGCTGCCACCCGATGGTAGTGATATTGCATGGCGTGCAGAAGCACTGACCTTATGGTGTCAAGGATTCTTGACCGGACTAAAAATGGCAGATATTGCTATTGTTGGCCGCGAGCCTAGCGATGTGACGGAAGCAATCTCTGATATGATTGAAGTCGCCAAAATGGATTATGAAGAAGCTATTTCTAATGAAGAAGACGAGATTGCATACGTCGAATTAGTCGAATATGTGCGCCTCTCAGCGGTATTGATTTATCAAGATGCTCAAGAAGAGCGTGCTAAAAGCAAAAACGTGCATTAAAGGAGACGTAAGATGATAAAAATGACTGAATATGCAAAACGCCGTAAAGAGTTAATGCGTCAAATTGGCCCTAATGGTATTGCTATCATTCCTTCTGCCGGTGAAATCTTGCGTAATGGCGATGCCCATTTTGCATTTCGTCAACAGGCTGACTTTTATTATCTTACGGGCTTTAATGAGCCAGAAGCCGTGTTGGTGCTAGCACCTAAACGTAAAGAAGGCGAATATATTTTATTTAATCGCGTGCGCAATCGTGATCATGAAATTTGGGATGGCCCTCGTGCTGGTCAAGATGGCGCCCTCGAAACATTTTTAGCAGATCAAGCTTTTCCTATTTATGAATTACCCGATTTATTGCCTGAGATGTTAAAAGGCAGAGATACCGTTTACTACCCTGTCGGACAAAATCCTATTTTTACTGATACGTTAATGCATGCTGTTAATGCGATCCGCAGAAAAGTGCGTGGTGGTATTGCATCCCCTAATACGTTTGTTGACATTGGTTCGCTGGTCCATGAAATGCGAATTTTCAAAAGCGACGCTGAAGTAGCACTCATGCAAAAGGCCGTTGATATCTCAACTAAGGCGCACACACGCGCTATGGAAGTTTGTCGACCAGGCATGTTTGAGTATCAATTAGAAGCCGAGTTGATGTATGAGTTTATCCGTCATGGTGCTCGTTTTGCAGCGTATAATTCGATTGTAGGTGCTGGCCGCAACACATGCATTCTGCATTACATTAATAACAATGCAAAAATTGCTGATGGTGATTTAGTGTTAATTGATGCGGGTTGCGAATATGAAAATTATGCATCAGATATTACAAGAACATTTCCCGCAAATGGTAAATTTAGCGGCGAACAAAAAGCTATTTATGAATTAGTGTTAGCTTCTCAACTAGCTGCTATTAAAGCCGTGAAGCCCGGCGCATTATGGACAGCTGCTCAAACGACCATTATTGAAGTGTTAACTCAAGGCTTAATCGATTTGAAGATTTTAAAAGGCCGAGTGGATGATTTAATTGAAAAGCGCGCTTATGCACCTTTTTATATGCATAACTCAGGCCATTGGTTAGGCTTAGATGTGCATGATGCGGGTAGTTACGCAACAGATGGTAAATGGCGCAAATTAGAGAAAGGCATGGTGTTAACCGTGGAGCCTGGCATCTATATTTCTGCTGATACTCCGGGTGTGCATGAGCGTTGGCACAATATTGGTGTCCGCATCGAAGATAATATTTTGGTAACGAGTACTGGGCGTGATGTATTAAGCCAGGCGATACCAAAATCTATCAGCGATGTAGAAGCTTTAATGGCGAGATAATAATGAGATACGATCTCATCATCGTGGGTGGTGGTTTAGTAGGCGCAGGTCTTGCAGCAGCGCTGCAGATGTCCGGTTTGCAAATCGCCCTCATTGATGCGCGTATGCCGTCTAGTAATGATCCGCGTTTATTTGCGTTAAATGCGGGTAGCTGCCAATTTTTGGATAATCTTAATCTGTGGGATGAATTATCATCCTTTGCTTCACCGATTCATCAAGTACATATTTCAGAGCAAGGTCGTTTTGGCGCGGTTAGATTGAATCGAGATGATGTTCATTTGTCTTCATTGGGTCATGTCATACCTGCTCGTTATATTGAAGGTGCACTGAATGAGCGTTTGCTCTCACTACCGAATGTGACTTTATATCGTCCTGCAACATTAAAAACATTAGAACAAGATAGTGCTGGCGTGATATTAACAATAGAAAAGTCCGATGGCACAGAAGTATTAACAAGTAAGCTAGTGATTGCGGCTGATGGTACGGCATCAACGGTGCGTTCTTTGTTGAATATCAAAACAGAAGTCTTTGACTATGAACAAAGCGCCTTGGTGACACGTACAATTCTTGCAAGACCGCATGCACAAATTGCCTATGAACGCTTTCAAGATGATGGTGCCATTGCAATGTTGCCTTTAATCAATAACGAATGCGCAACCATTTGGAGTGCTAGTACGGATCGCATCACCGAGTTGATGAATTTATCTGACGCAGATTTTTTAGCAGCCTTGCAAGAATCATTTGGTTATCGGTTAGGGCGTTTAAAAGGTATATCGCAGCGTCATGTGTTTCCTTTGAAAATGGTGCAAGCGGAAAAAGCAGTCGAAGGTAATGTTTTCTTGTTAGGAAATGCTGCTCATACGTTACACCCCATTGCGGCACAGGGATTTAATTTAGCGTTATATGAAGTGGCTATCTTAGTTGAAACTATCTTGGCGAAGCGTGACGAGATCCACGCTGCTGATTTACAGCGTGTTAGTGAGAAAATTAAGAAGCAACAGAAAACGAGTATTGGTGTGTCACATCGTATATCACAAGTGTTTGCGAGCAAATCAAGGCTTGCAGCGATTGCAACACAATTAGGAATGATGGGCCTGGATATTGCAACGCCGCTTAAGCGGCATTTCATTTCAGGGATCATGGGAAGATCGGGGCGCGTACCCCGTCTATTACTAAACACAAAGGATTTATGAATACATTATCCAAGCAAGACATTCAGCAAGAATTAATAGCAATTACGGCGAAATTATTGGCAGATTCTGGTGAAGCAAGAAGAAGAGAGATAAAGTTAGATGCTTCTTTGCAGCGTCATCTTGGTATTGATAGCCTTGGTCGCTCAGAATTATTTCATCGTGTTGAGAAATCATTTGATGTCACTATTCCTGATCGTTTGCTAGCGCAAGCAGAAAGCTTGCAAGATATTGCTGACTACTTAGAACATGCTAGTCCTGGTATTAAACAGGCGACGCTTCATGAAGTGATGTTTACTCATGGAGAAAAAGCGAATGTTGACCCTGCGCCCGCACAAACGCTGATTGATATTTTGTTAATGTATGCACAAGCCGTTCCTAATAAAGTCCATATTTATTTTCAACATGAAGATGGTCAAGAAGAACCTATTACCTATCAACAATTATTGACTGCTTCTTTATGCGTTGCTCGTGCTTTAAGAGAATTGGGATTGAATGATGGAGAAACCGTTGCCATTATGCTGCCTACGCATCCAGGATTCTTTTACACATTTTATGGTGTGTTGTTAGCGGGTGGTATTCCTGTTCCTATTTATCCACCATTTCGTATGCATATGTTAGAAGCTTATGCTAAAACAGAAGCGCATATTTTAAGTAATGCAGAAGTTCGTCTCTTAGTGACATTTGATGAGGCCGAAAAGTTAGGACATTTACTGCAAGGATTTGTGCCTAGCTTGAAAAAAGTAACAACCATGCAAGAGTTAATGAAGAATAAACAATCGTTAGCACTTGATGCCATCTTCAAGCCTGCATCAGAAACACCAGCATTTATTCAATATACATCTGGTAGTACCTCTGATCCTAAGGGCGTATTACTGTCACATTACAATCTGCTTTCTAATATTCGTGCTTATGGTAAAGCAATTGAAGTGACTCCAGATGATGTCTGCGTCAGTTGGTTACCGCTTTATCATGACATGGGTTTGATCGGTGCCTGGTTGGGTAGTTTGTATCACGGCATCCCATTAGTTCTATTAACACCGTTTACTTTCCTGAATCATCCTGAACGTTGGTTGTGGGCGATTCATTACCATCGCGGTACAGTCAGTGCGGCACCTAACTTTGCTTATGATCTTTGTGTGCGTAAAATTGATCCAGGTGTGATTGAAGGATTAGATTTAAGTTCTTGGCGGTTAGCCGCAAATGGTGCAGAAAAAGTATATCCACGCACCTTGGAATTATTTATTGAAAAATTTTCGCCCTATGGCTTGAAATCAACAGCGCCTATGCCAGTTTATGGATTAGCGGAATCAACTGTCGGTTTGGCCATTCCACCGATGAATAGAAAATATCGTGTTGATCATATTGATAGAAAAGAATTTGAAGAATCATCACGTGCAGTGATGACAGCCGATAAGAAAAATACCTTAACTTTCTTGAGTTGTGGCTTCCCATTAGCAGGTCATGAAATTCGCATTACCGATGAGAATAATTTGCTATTGTCGGAGCGTCAAGTTGGCCGCTTGCAGTTCCGTGGGCCATCATCGATGCAGGGTTATTATAATAATCCAACAGCAACGGAAGCCATTTGTCATGATGGTTGGTTGGATTCTGGTGATTTAGCTTATCAAGCTGACGGCGAAGTGTTCATTACGGGCCGTCGCAAAGATTTAATTATTAAAGCAGGCCGCAATCTTTATCCGGTTGAAATTGAAGAATTGGTTGGTGCAGTACCGGGTATTAGACAAGGTTGTGTTGCTGCATTTGGTGTGACTGATGCTAAGCGTGGAACTGAACAGTTAGTGGTTGTTGCTGAGACGAAAGAAACTAACCGTGAAAAACGCCAGCAAATTATTGAAGCCATTAATGATACCATTTCAACTGTATTAGATATGGTGCCTGATCATATCGAATTAGTTGCACCGCGCACCGTTCCAAAAACATCTAGTGGTAAGTTGCAGCGTTCGGCTTGTAAGAAAATGTATATCGATGGAAAGCTAAGCCGTTTCCATTTGCCACCTTGGATGCAAGTTGCAAAATTAGGTGCGGGCTGGGGCGTTAATAAAAGTATTCGTGCCGTTAAAAAAATAGGCCGATTCTTTTATACCTGTTATATGGGTTTAGCCGCCGTGTTAACCGTGTTGCCATTATGGGCAGCGGTATCATTTGTATCACAACCAACAGCTGCAAAATTATGCCGTCGTTGGGCACGGTTAATGTTGACCTTGAGTTTTTGCCCTATGAAATATGCTGGCCTTGAGAATTTAACGCGTATTTCGCCCGTGATTTTTGCAGCTAATCATGCAAGCTATATTGATGCCATTATGATGATTGCTATTTTACCGACCAATACTCGTCTCATCGGTAAGAAGGAAATATTTGCGGTACCTATCATTGGATCAATCTCCAGCAAATTAAAATATATTTCGGTGGATAGATTAGATTTAACCAAGGGAATAGAGGATACCAAGCAGATTGCTGAGGCGATTAAAGCTGGTGACTCTGTCATGATTTTCCCAGAAGGAACGTTTGGTTATGCTTCTGGGCTGCGTCCATTCCGCTTGGGGACTTTTAAGGCAGCTGCTGAAACCAACACAGCGATTTGTCCGATTGCATTATCGGGTAACCGATTTATTTTACGCAGTGGTGAAGGGTTAATGAAACCAGGGCGTATTTCTGTTGTTGTGAGTTCACCAATCAAGCCGGTTGGAACTGAGTGGACTGATGTCGTTGCACTACGTGATTTAGTGAGAGCTGATATTATTAAGCATTGTGGCGAGCCGTCATTGGATTTGATTGTTCCACAGACTGTGGCATCTTCAATTGCGCCGAAAGAGTATCAATAAGAATCCTCGTCGTCCCGTGCGAAGGCACGGGATCCAGAAAAGCTAGCTGACCTCGCATCTGCTGGATCCCGTGCTTTAGCACGGGACGACGAGATGCATAGTATAATGAACGAGGATTCCTCTTTGCCAAACAAAAAACCCAAAGCACCCATTATCGCCTGGTGTCTGTACGACTGGGCATGCGCTTCATTCTCTATCATCGTCACCACGTTTATCTTCGCTACTTACTTCACGACCAAAGTAGCTCAAGATCCAATCATTGGTACTTACCAATGGGCAAATGCGATGGCATTAGCTGGCATTATTATTGCGTTATCTAGTCCCTTAGTTGGTGCAATTGCCGATCACGGCGGTCATCATAAACGTTGGTTATTTTTTCTAACGAGTCTTTGTGTTATCAGCACCGCTTTATTATGGTTTGCTTACCCTAATGTGCATGCCGTTTACTTTACCTTAGCTTGTGTTGTTGTCGGGACAGTTGGGTTGGAAGTCGCTTTAGTTTTTTATAATGCCTTCTTAGTGCATCTCGCGCCTAAAAAATATATAGGCCGTATTTCTGGCTGGGGTTGGGGGAGTGGTTACTTAGGCGGTATTTTAGCATTGACCTTGGCTTTAATTTTATTTGTTAAGTCCAACATTTTTGGTTTAAATACTAAAACATTAGCTGATATTCGCATATGCGGTCCGTTTGCTGCGCTATGGTATGCCTTGTTTGCATTACCATTCTTTTTTATCGTGAAGCCTATTCCTTCAGGTTCTGAAACCTTCCCAAGTGCGATCAAGCTCGGCTGGCGCGAATTAATGACGACCCTCAAACGTTTGCCGTCAGAAAAAAACATTTTTCTCTACTTAATTGCCCATATGATTTATGCCGATGGTTTAAATACGCTTTTTATTTTCGGCGGTATTTATGCAGCAGGTACTTATGGCTTGACGTTCGAGGAGGTTTTACAGCTAGGTATTTCTATGAATATCGCAGCGGGTTTAGGGGCGATTACATTAGGATGGATGGATGATTATTTGGGATCTAAAAAAACTATTTTAGTTTCCTTAGCTTGTTTAATCACGTTGGCGCTGCCATTGTTATTTTTGCATGATAAATATATTTTCTGGGTGGTCGCTTCAATTTTATGCATTTTTGTTGGCCCCGTCCAGGCGGCGAGTCGTTCCCTCATGGTGCGTCTTATTCCAGAAGCAACATCGACCGAAATGTTTGGTTTATATGCTTTATCCGGCAAGATTACTGCTTTCATTGGGCCGTGGTTGCTTGGTATCATGACCTTAACGTTTGATAGTCAGCGAGTTGGTATGGCCACCATTTTGGTCTTTTTTGCTTTAGGCGCGTGTTTGCTGCTGCCCGTTCAAGAACCGAAGCGTGACTTGAATTTCGCGTTATAAATGAACATATAGAATATAGATACTTCAACTTATAGATAAGGTATTAATTATGAGCACCCATTTGCAAGCCGTTAGTGATGATTCGTTTGATAAAGATGTAATAGAATCAACTATTCCCGTATTGGTTGATTTTTGGGCAGCATGGTGTGGTCCTTGTAAGGCAATCGCCCCCATCCTGGAAGAAGTGGCTGCCAAATATACAGATAAAGTGAAAATTATGAAGTTAGACGTGGATCACAACCCATTGACCCCACCTAATTTTGGTGTGCGCGGTATACCTACTTTGCTTTTGTTTGTAGATGGCCAAGTGAAAGCAACCCAAGTTGGCTTGTTGAGCAAGACTGATTTAATTAGCTTTATTGATAGTAATATATAGCTGCTGCTGACATCCCGAACATAGTGAGGGATCTCCATCTTAGGAACAGCTGAAATAGAGGGAGATCCTTCGCTACGCTCAGGATGACAGTAGAATTGTGGCGGGGATGACATGTTAGCCAGAGCCAACCATTTAAAGCTAGATATTCTGTTTATTTAATGTTATTTTTAGCCTTATAGATAGCCCCTTTTATGCCCGTTCCAAATTCCATTTAAGTTTTGCGTGTACGGCTATCTAGCATGTGGCATTTCATCCCCTTAGAATTAACGTACAACAGTAACCTGTTGATTAACATCTCTGGTGAAAAGCAAAGCCATATCAACCAATCTATTATTATTTTTAGGATTTTACATCAATGAATTTAACTGAGCTTAAAAAGAAAAGTGCAGCCGAATTGGTTTCATTAGCTGACACTTATGGGCTAGAGAATATGGCCCGCTCAAGAAAGCAAGACATTATTTTTACGATTTTGAAAGAGCATGCAAAGCGTGGTGAAGAAATTTACGGTGACGGTGTTCTCGAAATTTTGCAAGATGGTTTTGGCTTTTTACGCTCAGCAGAAGGTTCATATTTAGCAGGTCCTGATGATATCTATGTGTCACCTAGTCAGATTCGCCGTTTCAATTTGCGCACAGGCGACACGATCTCCGGTAAGATTCGCCCACCAAAAGAAGGTGAGCGTTACTTTGCATTATTAAAAGTAGACGAAATTAATTTTGAAGTGCCAGAAAATGCAAAGAACAAAGTATTATTTGAAAACTTAACACCGTTGTTTGCTGATAAGCAATTAACGATGGAATGCGGTAATGGTAGTACTGAAGATATCACAGCGCGCGTTATTGATTTGTTTGCGCCATTAGGCAAAGGCCAGCGTGGTTTAATCGTTTCTCCGCCTAAAGCTGGTAAAACGATGATGCTGCAAAATATTGCGCACTCTATCGCACATAACCATCCTGAATGTCATCTTATCGTATTGTTAATTGATGAACGTCCTGAAGAAGTGACCGAAATGTCACGTTCTGTAAAAGGCGAAGTGATCGCAAGTACCTTTGACGAACCAGCAAACCGTCATGTACAAGTTGCGGAAATGGTTATTGAAAAAGCAAAACGTTTAGTCGAGCACAAACGTGATGTCGTTATTTTATTAGATTCTATCACTCGTTTAGCGCGTGCTTATAACACCGTGGTGCCCGCATCTGGCAAAGTATTAACAGGTGGTGTGGATGCAAATGCATTGCAACGCCCTAAGCGTTTCTTTGGTGCAGCACGTAACATTGAAGAAGGCGGCAGCTTAACAATTATCGCCACCGCATTAGTTGAGACTGGTTCTAAGATGGATGATGTGATTTACGAAGAATTTAAAGGTACTGGTAACATGGAAATCCATTTGGATCGCCGTATTGCGCAGCGCCAAGTGTTCCCAGCTATTTATATCAGCCGTAGCGGTACTAGACGTGAAGAGAAAATTCTTGATAGTAAAAAACTGAAGAAAATTCATATTCTGCGTAAGCTGACTCAGCCTATGGAAGAAAATGCGATTGAGTTTATTATTGATAAAATGGTTGGCACAAAAACCAACGAAGAGTTTTTTGATTCCATGAAGTAAGCTGGTAGGTAGCATTAAATGAAGTGCTACTTATGATTGTTATTCTGCATAAGCAAGCTGTCATTCCCGCAAAGGCGGAATGACAGCTTGTTATTATCACGACAATCGAAATGAGAGGGCGCGATCCATGAAATACTGGCTCTTCAAATCAGAACCCGAATCTTTCGGTATCGATACTTTAAGCAAAATGCCTAAGCAAACCGAGCACTGGGATGGTGTAAGGAATTATCAAGCGCGTAACATGATGCGTGATGATATGAAAAAAGGCGATTTAGGTTTCTTTTATCATTCTAATTGCACCCCACCTGGCATTGCAGGGATGGTTGAAATTGTTAAAGAAGCTTATCCAGATTTCACCGCGTTTAATCCAGAATCTCCTTATTTCGATCCTAAAAGCACCAGAGAAAATCCTAGATGGTTTATGGTAGATGTGAAACTTGTTAAAAAGTTCCCGCACTTTATTACCTTAGATGAAATTAAGCGACATCCTAAATTGGAAGAGATGTTAATTAATCGTAAAGGGAATCGGTTGTCGATTACGCCCGTGACTGAGTCTGAGTGGAAAGTGTTGGTGAGGTTGGGCGAGAAAGATTAGGGCTTGTTGGCAATTAGTTTTTGGCTTTAAAAGTGTAGCCTGGATGGAGCGTAGCGGAATCCGGGTTTGTGTCTATAACTGCTGCCGT
Organism: Gammaproteobacteria bacterium; assembly: GCA_049294295.1. Lineage (GTDB taxonomy): Bacteria > Pseudomonadota > Gammaproteobacteria > DSM-16500 > DSM-16500 > Aquicella. The sequence goes on from JBAQCP010000024.1 coordinate 12,438, forward strand.
CATTGCGAGCAGCGTAGGCCGGCAAATCTTTTGCCGGGGCTCTTTGCTAAAATTTATGGAAAGCTCCGGCAAAAGATTTGCCGGGCT
>JBAQCP010000025.1:0-11765 GCA_049294295.1 Gammaproteobacteria bacterium
CGGCAAAAGATTTGCCGGGCTACGCTACTCGCAATGACGGCAGTTGCTCCAGGCTACATCAATCTAAATAAGGGAAAGTATCCGTGGCAGAAGAAGAAAACACTCAACTGGTCACCCTACACAATGACTATTATCGCGACAGTTTTGGCAAATTATTAATTATTATAGCCAGTTTGTTTGTCGCTATTATGTTCTTAATTGGTGTTTCATTATATCTGCATTATAAAAAACCAGCGCCAACCACTTTTCTTACCTCAGCTGAATGGCGCGTTCAGCCGCCTGTACCATTAACCGAGCCTTATTTATCTACCCCTGAAGTATTGCAATGGGTCAGCAATGTAATACCAAACGCATTTGCCTATGACTTCGTCAGTTACAACGATCAGCTGCAAAAAAACTCGGTTAACTTTACGGCTGACGGCTGGAAAATATTTTTAAATCAATTGAATATCTACGTAAACTATAATAATGTTCAAGCATATAAGCTGTTTGTTAATGGTGTCCCTACTAGCGCGCCTTATATTATTAATCAGGGTTTATTGTCTGGTCGATATGCGTGGTGGATCCAAATGCCAATCAATGTTGATTTTGTTGGACATGATAGAACGTATAAACAAAGTTTAATATTGCAGATTTTAGTCGTTAGGGTGTCCACTCTCAATAATTTGAATGGAATCGGTATTGAGAATGTGATTGTTACGAAATCGACAGGTGGTCTTCCGCAAGTTGATAATGATAATAACGGATGACAGGCATGACTAATCTTTCAGTTAGGCAAGTTTGTAAGATAGCATCTTTATGGATTGCTATGCTTAGTGCTATGCCTGCGACAGTTTTTGCCCAAGATGCAGCGTCTTTGCCCAATCAACCTGCTAGCATAGATCAATTTCAGCAATGGCTACAGTCAAATACCACGACAACCACCACCACGACCACCTCCTCCTCAGATGCACCAGCGGTGATTGTACAATCCGCACCAATACGGGCTAAGCATATTAGGCGCACCCCGCGTCCACTAACGTATGAACAAGGTCAGTTGGAGATGCGGCAAGCGGTACCACCGACTAGTCCTCGCCCAACACCTGAAGCAACAGCCGCATTCAATGCGATGTTGCAGCAAAATATGCCACTCACACCGCAGCAAGTTGTGCAATTGCATCAACAGATTGATATGTCACAGCGAGCAGCCAGCATTCCAGCTAATATTCCACCAAAGCCAGTGTCATCTACCATTATGGTGAATCTAGCACCGGGTACCACACCGCCTGCGGTGAGATTAGCGCAAGGCTATGTATCCTCATTAGTCTTTATTGATTCAACAGGCTCACCTTGGCCCATTGCTTCATTTGATATTGGTAATCCAAAAGCGGTCAATATCCAATGGGATGGAAAAAGTAATGTGTTATTACTGCAAGCGGTCGCCGCTTACAGTGATGGTAATATTGTGGTGAAGTTAGTCGGTATGCCAACGCCCATTACGCTTGAGTTAGTGGCAGGTCAGCGTGTCGTTGATTATCGCGCCGATATCCATGTGTCTGGCATCGGACCTAATACCAAAGACATCCCTATGGGCACCCCTTTACCAAATAGCGCTAATCAATTGCTCTTAGGTGTCTTAGATGGCATCGCACCCGCCGGTAGTAAACCTCTCATTGTGCCAGGTGCTGATAATCAAGCGTGGCTCTTAGGCGATAAAATGTATTTGCGCACTCGTTTTACGGTCTTATCGCCAGGTTGGGTTGGTAAAATGGTGAGTCCGGATGGCATGATTGCTTATGAAATGCCAAAAACATCGTCAATACTCATTTCTCGTTACGGCGAACCTGTCGAGCTTAAGGTTGAGGGAATCTAATGGCTTTCGATTTTTCAAAACTAAACTTTTTTAGCCGATTAGATGCTCGTGCTAGGGTGCTGGTGTTATTTGGTGCAGTCGCCGGTGTTATTCTATTGATTTTTTTAGCGACCCGTTTTTTTTCTAACGAAAGTGGCACAACCGGTCCGTCCAAGGTGGCTAGCGCACCTCAAAATTTACAATCTGTTCCTGGCGGTCAGCTAACGCCAGAGTATTATCGTGCTTTACAGCAAGCGAATACTCAATCTGCGCAACAAGCACAAATTAGTGGTGGTAGTGCAGTTCCTACGCTATTAAATATTGGTAGTCAAAATGCAGGAACCGCTAACTGTAATATTATTTGTTCCGACCAGTCAGCCAATGTTAAAAATGATTTAGATGATTGGGTAAAGCAGGGCAAGCTTGCCCCAGAACTCGCGAATAGTTTAACCCAGATGGCGAATAGTAACGTACCTGTTAGCGAATTTGCAGCGGAATTAGATCGTTTAGTGAAAGATGGCAGGCTCACACCTGAGCAAGCGCGTCAATTATTAGAGCAATATAAAAAGCAACACAGCAATGCCTTGCTACAAGCAAGCGCTATCACTATGGATGAATTAGCTAAAAGCGGTAAGCTGCCTATCGATATCGCTAACCAATTGCTGATGGCACAAAAAGATGGGGCTAGTTTAGCGGGATATGGTGCATCACTCGATCAAATGGTCAAAGATGGCAAAATTTCAGCGGGAACCTCGCAGCAATTATTAGCTCAATACGCAAAGCAGCGCGCACGTGAAATTATTAATCAAAGTATTGCTAGCTTGAAGCAAATGTCTAGAGCGGGTCAAATTACCAAAGATGCTGAGACTGAATTAACCGAGTATGAAAATCGCATGGTACCGATTGATACCTATGCAGCAAAGCTCAATCAATTTGTTAAAGACGGCAAAATGACACCAGCCACTGCCGGTAAAATTCTAGATGAATTTAAAGGCCAAAAGGCTGCTATTGGTGCAACGGGTACGGTAACACAATTATTAAATGATGCAGAAGCGGCCGCTTACGGTGAGTTAAGAGATTTATTAAAAGCAGGCAAAATTACGCAAGAAACAGCGACTCAATTGGCGGGCATGATACAGCAAAATGTGTCCATGGATGATTATCTTGCAGCTGTGGATCAAATGGTCAAGCAAGGTAAACTAACCCCAGCCATTTCTAAACTAAAAATTGCAGATTACCAAGCTGTAAAAGGCTTGAGAGAATTATCTCAGCGTTTGAATGGGTTGCAAGGTAATAATGCTCCAGGTCAAGCGTATGCCGATGAATTAAAAAAATCTGTTCAAGCAGGCGTGTTGACGCCTGAGCAAGCCGTGACAATCATGAAAGAATATACTGCGGCGACGACACCTGTTGGTGCAGCTACGCCTGCTAATTTAATTGGTACTTCAGATTTTCAAAAATTGCAGCAAAATTTGCAGCAAAATGCCACGCCAGCAGCAGCGACTGCTAATTTAGGAGAGGGTGAGTTTGCAGCCGCTCAAGCTCAAGCTGAAAAAGATATGGAAGAAGCAAGGGATAGTAGAATCCAAGATCTGATGACGGCCATGTCTGGACAAGCGCAGCAGTTAATCACTGCCTGGCAGCCAGTTACTATGACGCATAAATCTGGTACCGCGGAACTATCTAAAACGAATGCAGACGGTACTACAACGACTACTACCACATCTAGTTCAGGCATTAGCTCCGGCCTGGTTAATGCTGTTACGAATACCTTAATCAAAGCGGGTACCGTCATATTTGCTGTGTTAGATACCGCTGTTAATAGCGATTACCCTGACAGCCCAGTAATGGCAACGATTGTCGATGGTAAATATAAAGGCGGCAAGTTAATGGGTAAAATAGTCACGACTAAAGGTGTATCTGGGCAGCTAGATAGAGTTAGTCTGAATTTTACACTCATGAATATGGATGCTTGGGATAAATCAAAAGCAATCACAGCTTATGGTATTGATCCTGATACCGCTCGTACCGTCATGGCAAGTTCAGTTGATTACCATTATATGATGCGTTACGGCGCCATTATGGCGACTTCCTTCTTGCAGGGCTACGCACAAGCCTTACAAAGCTCAGGCGCAACCACGACGAGCTTCTTAGGCGGTGCAAGTGCTACTAATGCTTCGTTAAGCCCTGCACAAAAAATCGCTGTCGGTTTAGGACAGATCGGGACTAACTTAGGCGCTGTTACCCAAAACTATACCAACCGCCCACCCACCGTAAGAGTAGATTCTGGGGTCGGCTTAGGTATATTATTTATGACAGATGTAACGAGTTGAGGTAACCTACGGATTATTCTCAAATAAACCTCAAAAAGCTTGTATGCTAAATGCACTATACTTAATGATGAAAATGGATGTGTGTAAATAGGGACGGTTATGAGAGAGGCTTATAGTATGTTGAACGATCAGGGTGATAAATACGAAGGCCATGAAGATGGCGAATACCATTTTTCTGATGAAGAAACCGTCAGTTATGAAGTGGAAAATGATCCATCTAAAGTAACCACGAGCAGCAGTGCGGGTGGCGAAAGCTTCATGAATAAAATTACTCGATCGAAACGCATGCTGATTAGCTTAGGTGTCTTTCTCGTATTAGTATTTGTTGTTTATAAAATGGTAGCACCTAGCAATGATAACCCAGCAGCCGTTGGTGATATTGCTGCCGTTTCAAGCATTCCCGCTCGCCCAATGACTCAACAACCACAACAGCCTCAACAACAACCAGTAGCAGCAGTTGCTCAACAACCAATGCAACAACCAGTACAGCAACCAGTAGCAGAAGTACCACCCGCTCCTCTGCAACAAGCAATGATGGCACCAGAACAACAACCGCCAGCACCTCTTGCACAACCTATGAATAATCAACCAACGAATGTGATGCCACAACAGGTCACAGAAAATATTCCTGTGCCAACACAAGCGGGTGGTTATCCTGCTAATGTGCCTGTCGTTGGACAAGTGCCAACCGCCGTACCCGTAAACAACGAGCAAGTAATCACTCAAATGCAAAATGAATACGAACAACGTGCTAGTGAGTCTGCAAATCAAAATAAAGCACTGCAAGATCAGCTCCAAGCGTTAAATTCTCGCGTTGCCATGATGGAAACGCAGATGACTCAGATGGTGCAGGCATTAACTAGCCGTCAAAGTCAAAATGCAATGGAAAGCGCACCAGCACCAGTTGTTGATAATGCGCCACGAGTCGCTTATAGCGTGCAAGCGATTATTCCTGGTCGTGCTTGGTTGCGATCAGATAATGGAGAAACCGTCACCGTTGCAGAAGGTGATGTGGTCAAGCAATTAGGTCGTGTCACTAAAATCGACCCCTATGATGGTGTGGTCGAAGTGAGCACGGGTAATAAAATGATATCGTTATCATACGGAAATGGTGGATAATAGGAACTCAAGCAAGAATACGAGGTGACGGTATGCGATTCATAAACGTGGCAACAGTTCAGTTGAATTCCGTCTCGTCGTCCCGCGCGAAGGCGCGGGATCCGCGCGTGGATGAGAAGGCAACTTTTCTGGATCCCGCGGTCAAGCCGCGGGACGACAGGCAGTTTTATCGTTTCCTCGTATTAGCCAGTTTATTAGCGCTACCATTACAAGCCTATGCAATAGATGTTGCCAGCTTAAATGCTCAAAGCATTATAAATAATATCATCACACAGATTCCTATTTTAATGCGGCTGATTACAGCTGTTGCCTATGTGATGGGCATGTATTTTATTTTTACAGGCGTTATGAAATTAAAGCAATACGGCGAGCAGCGCACCATGATGTCAGGTGAGCATCATTTAAAAGGCCCGCTTATTTATTTGACCATAGGGGCGATGTTGTTGTATTTGCCTACATCGGTTCAAATTGGTTTAAGCACTTTTTGGACGGATCCTAGCCCTTACAGTTATCAAGATATTGCGGAACAATCACAGTGGCTGCAGTTCATTGGTAATTGCTTTTTAATTATCCAATTATTTGGCACAATAGCTTTTATTCGTGGTTTAATGTTATTAAGCCATTTAGGCGCTCAACAGGGCGGTGGTCAGCCAGGAACATTTGCAAAAGGATTAACACATATTATTGCAGGTATTTTCTGTATTAATATTTATCAGTTTGTACAGGTGATGACAGTCACTTTATTTGGCACCTCGTTTTTAGGGTGAGACAATCGAAGATTTAATTTAAAAGGAGGCAACAATGAAGAAAGTAATATTGGGTTTATTAGCATTAGCAGGTGTGACAGTCGGTACTGCGGCATTAGCAGCAGCATCCGGTGTGACTGGTATTGGTTCTGTTGCGCAAAACGTAACAACTAACCTTGCTAACGTTGCAAAATTAATTACTGCAGGTTCATACGTTGTTGGTATGGCATTTGCAGTTGGTGCGATTGTTAAGTTTAAAGCGCACAAAGATAACCCAACACAAATTCCAATCGGTACCCCTATCGCGCTATTATTTGTTGCAGCAGCGCTAATTTTCCTTCCAACCATCTTTAAGGTATCTGGTTCTACCTTATTTGGTCAAAGCGGAACAGTGGCAGGCGTATCGGGTATTACTTCATTTGGTGCAACCAAAGCTGGTGGTTAAAACCGTTTGTATTGGCTCCTTCGGGAGCTAATGCAAGGCGTCAAGGGTGGTTAATATGCATGATCTACAATTGGCGGTTAACTTAGCAGGGTGGCGCGTCTTTACACGCCGCAAACAAGATAAAGCTTTTTTGCCAGTTGAAAAACGTATCTTGGAGCGTGATGCTTACACTTGTCAGTATTGCGCTTTTCAAGCAAAGCAGTTTCAAGAAGTCATTAATCTTGACGGTAATTACCTCAATAATAAATTCAGCAATCTAGCAACCGCTTGCAGCTTTTGCGTGCAGTGCTTGTTTTTACAAGCAGTCGGCATGGATGATATGAGCGGCGGGCAATTAATTTATTTACCAGAAATGAGTCAGGGTGATTTAAACAGTTTTTGCCATGTCTTGTTTTGTGCCATGGGTAATAACACCGGTTATCAAGATATTTCACAAACGATCTTTCGCAGTTTCCGTTTTCGTGCTCAAGTGGTCGAAAATAAGCTAGGCACCGGCATGAGTAATCCTGCTACGTTGGGTCAAGTCTTAATAGAGCATAGAGTGCAATCACCAGAAGATAAAAAATCTGGCATCTTACAACAGCTGCGTCTATTGCCATCTAATACGAAGTTTAAAGTGCAGTTAGATGCATGGGCAGCCGCTGCCGTTGAAGAGTTAGAAGCGGAAAGTGGGAAAGAAGAATAAGTCTCTCGTCGTCCCGTGCGTAGGCACGGGATCCAGTACCAGAAGTGTTGAGAGTAATGTAGAAATGATCTTGCTTTTCTGGATCCCGTGCCTACGCACGGGACGACGAGAAATTAGCCGTAACCTAAAGCAAAGGGATGAGCATGCGCGATAGAACTTTCATTGACCCATTTTTAGACGGCATAGATGCCGTGTTAGCTTGGTTTAGCACGGAACTAAAACAAACAGCCGAATCCTATTGCGATCTTGAAACAGCAGATGATCCACATACTTTGGTTGCAAGAGATGGTTCACTTATCTCAGTTGTCCGTGTATTTGGTGTGACTGAATTAATTGGTCAAGAAGAATTCGACCACATTCATAGCGGTTTAACGCAAAGCTTACAAGCAACCCTTAAGCGCCCTGGTCACGTGGTACAAGTTTACTTCGGTTACGATAGAGACGTGGTTAAACCAGAGATTGAAGAAATATTATCGCCAGCTAGAGCGACTGCCACTCGTTTAAACTTAGACCTAGGCGATTTATTTACTGAGCGTACCGATTACATTTCACGTTTCTGCGCCCACGAAGAATTATATTTTGTATTATGGACACGTCCATACTCACTCACCTCAGAACAATTAAAGCGAGCAAATAGCGACAAGCTTAATTTTATTCGCGAAAACAAAATTCCGCCTTTCAAAAATGGCCAAAACTTAATTGCTTCCATTCCCGATTTACGTGAATCGCATGCATCATTTGTACGTTCGTTGGTAACCGACTTAAACGCCTTAAACGTGTATTCAGTTTTGCTAACAGCACATGAATCTGTTTACGCCATGCGCCATAATTCTGACCCTGAATTTACCTCGCCCGATTGGCAAGCAGTATTGCCAGGCGATAAAATCCCTGTGCATGAAGCAAGACCGTCAGCAGGTGAATTATCTGGTTTAATGTATCCACCGTTAGCTAGGCAGATTTTCCCGCGCGATGCCAAAATTCTAGATTTAAAAACAATTCATGTGGGTGATAGAATTTATACCCCGCTATTTATTGATTTATTCCCACAAGATTTAAAAACTTTTATGGCTTTATTTGCCCGTACACTTCCAACGCGCGTGCCTTGGCGCATATCGTTCTTGATTGAAAGTGGTGGTTTAGCGACGTTGCGCTTTAAGTCTATGATGGCTGCGATTTTGAGTTTCACGTCAGCTCAAAATGGATTGGTGCACGATGCTGCGAAAATGTTAACTAATATTGAAGTGAATACCGATGATGCAGTTGTTAAATTGCAGGTGAGTCTAGCGACTTGGGCACCTGAAGGCAATCTACGGCTATTGCGCACACGTACCGCTGAATTAGCAAAAGCGGTTGAAGGCTGGGGTTCTTGCGAAGTGACCCAGGTATCTGGTGATGTATTCGCCGGTATCGCATCTAGCCTATTAGGTTTTACTGCAAACAGTATTGCGACTCCTTCTGTTGCCCCATTAAGCGATGTTGTTTACATGTTGCCATTCACGCGGCCTGCTTCTGCTTGGGAGCATGGTGCAATGTTGTTACGTTCTCCGGATGGTAAGCCGTGGGCATATCAACCAGGATCGTCACAGCAAACAACGTGGATTGATTTAATGTATGCACGTCCTGGTTCTGGTAAGTCGGTATTATCGAATGCGATTAACTTAGCACTCTGTTTGTCTGGCGGTATTACGCGTCTGCCACGCATGGCGATTATTGATATTGGTCCTTCTAGTAGCGGATTAATTTCGTTATTAAAAGAAGCATTACCACCCGATCAAAGACATTATGTCGCTTATCATCGTTTACGTTTAACGCCGGATTATTCTATTAATCCATTTGATACACAATTAGGCTGTCGTTATCCGTCACCACAAGAAAGAAGTTTCTTAGTCAACTTTGTGTCATTGCTAGCAACGCCATTGGGTGCTGAGCGCCCTTACGATGGTGTATCTGACATGGCAGGCTTGGTCGTTGATGAGATGTATAAGAGCTTAGCCGAAGAAGGTAAGCCGCATCCTTATACACCCGGCTTGGAATTAATGGTTGATGATATTTTAAATGAAATGGGTTTCATGTTTGATGAGCACACCAGCTGGTGGGAAGTCACAGATGCCTTGTTCTTAGCCGGTTTTCATCATCAAGCATTATTAGCACAGCGTTATGCTATGCCATTACTAGCCGATGCTGCTGCTATTAGCCGTACACAAGTCCTTGAAGATTTATACGGTCAAGTTCGTGCGCCAACTGGCGAGCCTTTAATTCAAGCATTTAGTCGTATGATTTCAAGTGCGGTGCGTGAATATCCTATTTTATCCAGCATTACTAAATTTGATATTGGTGATGCACGAGTGGTTTCATTAGATTTGGATGAAGTTGCTAAAAGTGGTGGTGATGCAGCTGAGCGTCAAACAGCCGTCATGTATATGTTGGCACGTTATACACTAGCTAGGCATTACTATCTGACCGAGGATATTTTAACCGATATTTCAGACATGTATCGTGATTATCACAGACAACGTATTTCAGAAATACGTGAAGATGCTAAGCGCATTGTCTATGATGAATTCCATCGTACCTCTAAAGCGCGAGCCGTTCGTGACCAAGTTATTTTAGATATGCGTGAAGGTCGAAAGTGGAACGTTCAAATTGCATTAATTTCTCAGTCTTTGGATGACTTTGATCCGGTGATGGTAGAATTTGCGACCTCCGTTTTCATTATGGATGCAGGTCCTGAGCAATCCATTAGACGAACAACCGAGATTTTTGGTTTAACTGAAACCGCGCGTATTGCATTAAAGACACGTGTGCATGGTCCTAGAGAAGGTGGTGCAACTTTCCTTGCCCAATTCTCGACAAAAAGCGGCATGAACACGCAGTTGCTGACCAATACCTTAGGTCCGATTGAATTATGGGCTTTTAGTACGACAGCGGAAGATGCTCGTTTGCGTAATAAGTTATATACCAAGCTGGGGCCGAAAGAAGCACGCCGTTTATTGGCGAATCTATTTCCATCCGGTTCTATCAAGAAATTATTAGAGGATCGATTAGCCTCTATTAAAGAAAGACAAGGCATGATTGAAGAAGGCGCAAACTTAAGCGTTGTCGATCAATTATTAGAAGAAATTCTAGAAGCTTATTCTAAAAACCCTGATGTGAAGAGTCTTTCTAGATGATGAAGATTTTATTAATCCAAGGCCCCAACCTTCATTATTTGGGTAAGCGTGAGCCTGAGATCTACGGCAAAACCACAGCAGCTGAATTAGATGCTTTATTGCAGCAGCATGCAGTGGATCATCAGTATCAACTAGAGATATTTTACACCAACATTGAAGGTGAGGCGGTTAATCGCATTTATCAAGGATTAGAAGATGGTGTTCAAGGAATAGTAATGAACCCTGCTGCGTTTGGCTTTAATGGCTATGCTATTAAAGATTGCCTTGAAGCCGTTAAATTGCCTTACATAGAAGTTCATATTAGTAATATTGTGAAACGTAAACGTGAATCCATATTGGCAGAAGTCGCTAACGGCGTTATTTTTGGTTTTGGAATAGATGGCTATTTCTTGGCACTGCAAGGATTACTGCGATTGTTAAAAGCTATATAAACAAATAAATCGCCAGTAACACATGCTGTCATTCCCGCGCAAGCGGGAACTCATCCATGCATGACACCAATGTTCAATAAAGAAAGCCTATCCTCAATGCTAATTGCAATGCCAGTGAAGTAGGCCTAGTTATTCAATTTATTAACAAAAAATCCAGGAACCTCATGAAAAAACAACCAACCCGCTGCGGCTGGGTCAACACCGATCCCTTATACGTCACCTACCACGACGAAGAATGGGGCGTCCCCGTCTACGACGACCGCATACTATTCGAAATGCTAAACCTAGAAGGCGCCCAAGCCGGCCTAAGCTGGTACACCGTCTTAAAAAAACGCGCTCACTACCAAAAAGTATTCGATCAATTCGATCCCTTAAAAATCATCCACTACAACGACAAAAAAATAGCCGCCTTGCTAGCAGACCCTGGCATCATCCGTAACCGCTTAAAAGTCGCCGCCGTCGTAGAAAACGCAAAAGCCTTCTTACGTCTAAAAGATGAAGGCATCAACTTTTCTGATTACATTTGGCAATTTGTAGACGGCAAACCTATACAAAACCAACCAGCAACACTAAAACAAGTTCCAGCCAGCACGCCCCTTTCAGATCAAATGTCCAAAGACTTAAAAAAGAAAGGTTTCAAATTTATAGGCAGCACCATTTGCTATGCTTACATGCAAGCAGTTGGTATGGTTAATGATCACGTTAAAGATTGCTTTAGATGCCAGCAAGTTAAGCGTCATAAATAACTGCCGTCATTGCAAGCCACCACTGTCATTGCGAGTAGCGTAGCCCGCATGCAATGCGGGTTCATTGTTAAATTTGGAGATGAACCCCGCATTGCATGCTGAGGGATCGACGCATAATTTTTTATCCCTGCACTTTTAGCTTCGTCGTCCCGCGGCTTGACCGCGGGATCCAGAAATTGCTTAAATTTGTCATTTCTTGCTGGTTTTTATCTAAGTCTGGATCCCGCGGTCAAGCCGCGGGACGACAAATTTCATAAAT
>JBAQCP010000026.1:0-15008 GCA_049294295.1 Gammaproteobacteria bacterium
CTTCTGCTGTATGTTTGAAATGGGTTCCCGCTTTCGCGGGAATGACAGTAGTGGCTCGCAATGACGGCAGCGACTACCCTACCGTCGACCCACCCGTCTCACCTGTTGCTCATGAAATAAATCTGGCATAGCTTGTTCAATCAACTTGATGGAATCAACAAGACGCTTGCAAAAAAGCGTGGTGCTCGATTCATCTTGTGGAACCGCCCTAAAGAAAATAGTCTTATTCAAATATCTTTTTGGCATGTCTTCAACCAATATTTTTTCTGCCGCCACTCTTAAACCAACCAACTGACTCTCCACCGATCTCTCCATCCAAGTAGAATGCAGGCGATACAGCCCCATTAAAGAAGAGCGCTTTTCAACTGGCAATCTGAATATTTCGTCATACAGTTGCTCAGTAATATGATGAAGAAAGGCTGCTAATAATTCACTGAACGAATCTGGCTCCACACCTCGCGTAATATTTTTCATTATTTCGCTTTTATCATCTTCCGTCAGATTCATCTGATTAAACATATATTTCAATCTAGCGGCATTCAACTGCATCACATCCGAAAGTCTACAAGCCAGCAAGGAAAGAACACCGGCATTCAACAACATCATAACCTCTTCATTTAGCGTCGCTATAAAACCAATAGAAAGATCACCTCTTAAAACGATGCTAGCAACATCAGCATTCATTAAAAACAAACAATGATCTTCCCTCAAGCCCAACAAATCACCCCAATTAATGGGTTGTTGTGAAAAATAATCATCGTACATAGCGCAGGTTAAAAGAGATGGCGCATTATTCATTCTAAGCAAATAAAGAGGCAATGCAAAAGCGATTCCTAGCGTCATTAAATTTCTTTGCAAAAGCGATGCCATTCTGGGATGAGATAATACCTTGCATGTCTCTTCTGATGCCTCTTCAAACTGTTCAAAATCCCACTCTTTAGCTCTAAACTTAGCAAAATAGAAAGGGTGCTCAATTAATGAGAGCAATCCAGGATGGATATTCAAAATATCACCTACTTCAAAGACACCACTTATCATTAAATCTATCACCGATCTTGACGTTAAATTATCAGCATGCAATGGAGTCAATCTGGCGATGCATGCAAACATATAATCCTCTGCATCACAAGCAAGTAATTGATCAAACCAATACTGATGCGTAATAATTCTTTTCGCGGCAACATTATGCTGAACCAAATATACATCTTCATCTGAGTATAACTGCCCTTGCTGTCTTAGGTAACGAATGCCAGCTCTTGATGCAATACCTCTTGCACGCCTTTCAGCAACAGACATCACGCCCGCGACAACCGCCTCTTCTTCCTCATCATATTGAAAATAGGGGAGGGTTAACTGAACTTCTTCGCAAACGACTGGGTCAACATTAACACTCACCTGCAAAAATACCGCAACCCCTCCACTATAATCCGCTCTAATATTTTGAGTATAAATCCTATCTGAGCATACGGGTAATGACCACATCGGAGAAATTAAATTATCGTGAATTTGCTGCTCTGTTTGAAAGAAATTCTTATTTTTTAACAATTGCCGCTGGATCAAATTACCATCCCATCCCCAACCTTTCACCGCATTTGAAGCCGCTACGTCTTTTAGCATATTAGTAATTTTTTTAGCGATATAAGCTTGGACTCTACCAACTCTTACCTCACCTTGCTGCTCTAAGCCTGGCAAGAATTTTTCTGGAAAAAGCAAACATTGGCTTAAAAAATAATGTTCATTTTGCTCATCTACCTTGCCAGCAAGCAATTCATTTAAATTTTCAATAAATGCCTGGGAATTTTCTGCATGCAACGTAAAATTTAACAAATGATCAATAGAGGTATTAATAAAATTTTTATGATTTTTATTGAGTGGCATCACATAGTCCTTTTTACACTATCGTTAATATCTAAAGTAGCCATCTCAGCTTGCATTTTAAAACCCTCGAATGCGCTGATAAAGAGATCTAATGAAGGGCGTTTTTCTGGTTCTAATTTCGCTTTTTCTCCATAGAGATATAAGTAATAACCAATATGGTCTTCAAGAAAATCTCGGTTAAAATATTTCTCATCAAACAACATGGCGAATGAATAAATGTCTTGAGCGATATTTGCATCAATTTCATCGCAACGATTTGTACGCTCAGGAGCCCAGTACACACATTCCTTGTGCGTATAGCTTGTTACCGTTGCTTTTTTATCTGCATAATAAGAAAAATCAAAATCTATAAAATAAATATCAGCACCATTAACAATGATATTTTTCCCCTTAATATCGCCATGCACAATGTCCAGTCCATGCAAGCGCTTTAACTCCTTCGCTACGGCTAACACAACATCTATAAAATAAGCTTGAGTAGGATTTTTAAGCGCTTTGTCTAACGTCATTCCTGGAAACTTAGGCATCACCTGTCTATAAGTACCCGGATAAGTGTGTATAGAAGAAATATGATTTGGATATACTTTCTTAAAAAACACTTGCGAACTAATCAAATTAACGCCGTCAAAATTGTAAGGATTAGTGACCACTCCAATAGGCGATTTCACTGCTAGTTCTTGACCTTGCTCATCTTTAAAAAACCTTACCAACCCAAACCCACCATTACAAGCATCTTTTTCACTAGCATAATAAGTATTTAATACTTGGTCATTTTTTATTAAACTCACTTTTGACTTTGAAGAAAATATACCGAGGGAGCGAAACCAATAAACCACCTTAACAGGGATTTCCTCTTGTCTAAACATTACTCACTCCTTTGAGAATTTGACGACAATATACCAAATATATATTAATATATCTGTCCACAAAAGCTGCTCGCGAGAATATCATGCCCATTTACACTCTAACACTGCATAGCAAACAAGAAATAGCACCTAATACGATGATCTTTACCTTCCATAAACCAGAAGGGTTTAAATTCATCCCCGGCCAATATGGCGGCTTTACTTTACTCAACCCACCTGAAACCGATGCCGGTGGCATTACCAGACGATTTTCTCTTTTAAACACGCCACAAGACGATTACATCGCCTTTGCGACTCGCATTCAATCATCTGCTTATAAGCGTGTTTTAAATAATTTAAAGCTAGGTGATGAAATGAAATTTGCAGGCCCTGCAGGAAATTTTGTATTACATGAAGATAAAACAGTTCCCGCTGTTTTTATTGCAGGCGGCATAGGCATGACACCGTTTTATAGCATATTAAAAGCAGCGGCTTTTGAAAAATCTGATCGACCCATGAGTTTGTTTTATGGCAATCAATCATTAGAACATACTATTTTGTTAAATGATTTGAAACAATTTGCAAAAGAACTTTCAAATTTTCAATTAGTTACCAGTCTAGTTGACACTGATAGCCACTGGGATGGGGAAACGGGATATATCACGCATACCATGCTGAAGAAATATATATCCGATTTAAATGCACCCATTTATTATGTGTGTGGATCGCCATCGATGGTAACGGCCGTGCAAGAATTATTAGTTGAGATGGGCGTGGCGGAAGATAAGATTAAGGTTGAAGATTTTCCGGGGTATTAATGGGGACTACTGCTGTCATTACAAGCAGAGAGCCGCTAAAGCCACTGCCGTCATTGCTAGCCACCATTGTCATTCCCACGAAAGCGGGAATCCATTTCAAACATACAGCAGAAGTATCGTTGTAAATGGGTTCCCGCTTTCGCGGGACTGACAGTGGTGGCTAGCAATGACGACACCAGAGATAACCAATAAATTAATACTAACTAAACATGAAGTAGATTAAACACCATGACCAAGCAATCCTATTTAAGCAGCAAGCAAATTCGCAGCCAATTTCTCGGCTACTTCAATCAGCACGGACACGAAATAGTCGCCAGCAGCTCTTTAATCCCAGGTACCGATCCTACCCTATTATTTACAAATGCTGGCATGGTGCAATTTAAAGACGTCTTTTTAGGTTCAGATATCCGCCCTTACAAACGAGCAACCTCTTCTCAACGCTGTGTACGCGCCGGCGGTAAACATAACGATTTAGAACGCGTCGGTTATACCGCACGCCACCACACTTTTTTTGAAATGTTAGGCAATTTCAGCTTTGGTGATTACTTTAAAAAAGAAGCTATTCGCTTTGCTTGGGAATTCTTAACGAAAGAAATGGGCTTATCCGCTGAAAAATTATGGGTCACTGTATACGAAGATGACCAAGAAGCTGAAAATATCTGGCTGAACGACATAAAGATCGATCCTGCTCGCTTTAGCCGTTGCGGAGAAAGTGATAACTTCTGGTCTATGGGTCCAACGGGCCCTTGCGGTCCTTGCACAGAAATATTCTACGATCACGGCGAACATATTGCAGGCGGCCCGCCAGGCAGCCGCGATGCCGATGGTGATCGTTATATTGAAATTTGGAACTTAGTGTTCATGCAATATGACCGTGCAGCCGATGGCACCTTAACACCGCTTCCTAAACCATCTGTTGATACTGGCATGGGCTTAGAACGTATTTCAGCCGTGATGCAAGGTGTGCATAACAACTATGACACTGATTTATTTCAACCGTTAATTAAAGCCGCCGCACAAATCACCCACTTAAATGACTTAGCAAACTTTTCATTGCGCGTCATTGCCGATCATATTCGCTCTTGCAGCTTTTTAATCGTAGACGGTGTAACACCTTCAAACGAAGGACGCGGCTATGTGCTGCGTCGTATTATTCGTCGTGCATTAAGACATGGCAATCAATTGGGTGTGACTCAACCGTTCTTCTATGCATTAGTTCAACCATTAGTGGATTTAATGGGTGAAGCGTATCCTGAATTAGCGGCCAAACAAGCACACATTGAAAAAGTATTACGTCAAGAAGAAGAACAATTCAGCACGACGCTCGCACAAGGTTTAAAAGTATTTGAACAAATGGTCAGTGAATTAAAAGGCGATACTATATCTGGCGAATCTGTTTTTAAACTTTATGACACGTACGGATTTCCAGCTGATTTAACTGCGGATATTGCTCGTGAGCGCAATCTAAAAATTGATGAATCTGGCTTTGAAGAAGAAATGACTAAGCAACGCGATCGCTCGCGTCAAGCAAGCCAATTTAAAACAGAATACAATGTTGCATCAGGCGAACAACCACCAACTGAATTTACCGGACACAAAAATTTACTCGTTGAGAGCACACCGGATACTGGAAAAATTCTAGCCCTCTACCGCGAAGGCAAATTTGTTGAATCATTAAATGCGGGTGAAAAAGGCTCCATCGTATTAGACCGTTCCCCTTTCTACGCAGAATCCGGCGGACAAGTAGGCGATCAAGGTGTGCTGCGTGGTGCCAATAATACTTTCTTTAAAGTATTAGACACCATCAAACAAGGCCACATGCATTTACATCTAGGTAAACTAGAAAAAGGCACGTTAAAAGTTGGCGATGACGTACACGCTGAAGTCGATGCAAAACGTCGTGCAGCCACTGTTTTAAATCATACTGCCACCCATTTATTACATATGGTGTTAAAAGAAGTCTTAGGCGAACACGCGATTCAAAAAGGATCATTAGTTGATCCTGGTCGTTTACGTTTTGACTTTGCACATAGTGCTGCTGTCACTCATGAAGAATTGCGAACCATTGAACAACGCGTGAATGATGCGATTCGTGCCAACTATTCCGCTAGCGTTAAAGTCACCACACCAGAAGAAGCGGTGGCGAGCGGTGCAGTTGCTTTATTCGGTGAAAAATACGGCAGCAAAGTGCGTGTCGTTGGCTTTGGCCCGTCTGTTGAATTATGCGGTGGTACCCATGCTGACCATACAGGCGATATTGGTATTTTCAAAATTACGACCGAAGCAGGCGTTGCAGCAGGCATTAGACGTATTGAAGCAGTCACCGGGGACGCCGCCTTACGTCATATTGAAAAATCTGATGAAGAACTTAAACAAAAGCTCGTTCAAAAAGAAGAGCGTATTCTTTTATTAGAAAAAGAAATACAGCAGCTTAAAGATAAACTCGCTAACCTATTCAGCAAAGATATCGTGACGCAAGCAAAAGCTTTAGGCAACATGCGAGTATTAGCAGCAGTGGTCGAAGGGTTAGACGGAAAATCATTGCGAAATGCGATGGATCATTTAAAAGAGCAATTAGGCTCAGGCGTTATTGTATTAGCCACGGTGAAAGACAATAAAGTCGGTCTTGTCGGTGGCGTTACAGCAGACCTAGTTGATAAATTAAATGCAAAGGATATAGTAAACATGGTAGCACAGCAGGTTGGCGGCAAAGGTGGCGGTCGAGCGGACTTAGCGGAAGCTGGTGGTAACAAACCAGAAGCCCTAGCCGACGCGCTTCAGTCAGTATATCCATGGGTGCAACAAAAGGTGACCCCTTAATGGCATTGATAGTCCAGAAATATGGCGGCAGTTCGGTGGGTACGTTAGATCGTGTTCATCATGTCGCCAAAAGAGTCATGCATGCAAAAGAACAAGGACATCAAGTCGTTGTTGTTGTATCCGCTATGTATGGTGAAACGGATAGACTGATACAACTAGCCAACGCCTTAACGCAAAACCACGATGCTCGTGAATACGATGTGCTCATCTCAACAGGTGAGCAAGTGTCTATGGCGTTGCTCAGCATGGCGTTAAATGCGGCTGACTGCCCTGCTCGCTCTTTTACAGGCTTGCAACTCGGCATACAAACCGACAACACCCATACAAAAGCACGTATTTTACATGTGGATAGAGCCGTCTTAGATCGCGAACTCAACCAAGGACGTGTCGTGGTTGTCGCGGGTTTTCAAGGCGTCAATGAATTTGGCGATATTACGACATTGGGACGTGGCGGATCAGATACCACTGCCGTCGCTATTGCTGCTGCTATTAAAGCGGATGAGTGCCAAATTTACACCGATGTAGACGGTGTTTATACCACCGACCCGCATATGCTGCCTGAAGCACGCCTATTGCCGCAAATTAGTTTTGAAGAAATGCTGGAAATGGCAAGCCTAGGTGCTAAAGTATTACAAATTCGCTCTGTTGAATTAGCGATGAAACATCAAATGCCCATACGTGTTCTGTCTACCTTCACCGAAGGGGTCGGCACACTAGTGACCTTTAAGGATCAAATTATGCATAAGCGTTTAGTATCAGGTATTGCGTTCAGCCGAGAAGAAGCCATTATTTCTCTGTTAGGTATCAGACGCCAGGCAGGTATTGAAGGTCAGCTCTTAGAGCGCATCAGCCAAGCGCAGATTGAAATTGATATGATTACGCAAAATTCGATCAATAATGAAACAATTGATTTTACTTTCACCGTTCATCGTCGTGAATATCCAAAAGCATTAAAATTAATTGAAGAGTTTGCGCATGAGATCGGTGCTATGTCGGTTAAAAGCAACACCAAGATCGCTAAACTCTCACTCATAGGGCTAGGCATGCGTTCGCATACCGAAATTGCTAAGACCTTATTTAAGTGCCTTGGTGAAGCTGGTGTTCACATTCAAATGACAGCTACCTCAGAAATTAAGATATCCATCATCATCGACGAACATTATTTAGACCAAAGTGTGCGCGTCGTCCATCAAGCGTTTGAGCTAGACAAAGCACCGCAGTTCGCTGAAAGATTTCATATTGAGTAAAAATAACCCCTAATTGCTATAAATGAACAAAATACACACTTATCTGGTGTGTATTTTGCTTTATTTAGGTCATTGTTTAAGCAAGAAAAAAAAATAAAAAAAAGTGAAAAGATGTTTGCAGAAACGGAAAATATTGTTTATTATTGCACACCTTGAAAGTGACTGTGGGTAAGGAAGCAAGACAGAAGTGCCGTGAGATTCCCCCTCCTCGCAAAGAAGACTGATAAAATAATCAGAGGAGTCATAAACAGAAAGACATAGGGGCTCCATGATCGCCACCTTATGAGTTTATGGGGTAGGCAGCTAAATGGACAAGGCAGTTTTTACAAAGGAGATGGACAATGCTCATTTTAACAAGACGTGTGGGTGAAACAATTGTTATTGGTGATGACGTTGTTGTAACTGTGTTAGGCATTAAAGGTAATCAGGTGCGTATTGGTATCAATGCCCCTAAAGATGTATCCGTACATCGTGAAGAGATTTACCAACGTATTCAGCAAGAAAAGAATACGACGCCAGCACAAGAAGAAACAGCAGCAGCTGCACCGACAACGACAGTTGTTAGAAAAAAGCGTGAAATCAAGATTGATAAAGATCAAGAAGACAATCTAGGTAACACGTAAGTAACACAGGGGTAGATGTAAAAATTTGGAGAGGTGGCCGAGCGGCTGAAGGCGCTCCCCTGCTAAGGGAGTATGGGGCTTTAAATCTCCATCGAGGGTTCGAATCCCTCCCTCTCCGTAAATTTTTCTAGTTTTTGGAACGCGCCCGTAGCTCAGCTGGATAGAGTATCTGGCTACGAACCAGGTGGTCGGGAGTTCGAATCTCTCCGGGCGCGTACTAAAAACTAGAAAACATCAGTAATACCGCAATCCCTTCTTCGTTGCGCTCGTAGCTCAGCTGGATAGAGTATCTGGCTTCGAACCAGGTGGTCGGGGGTTCGAATCCCTCCGAGCGCGAAGATATTTCCTCTTTTTTCACCCCAACCTAAGTAAATACTGAATACTCTAGGACATTGCTAGGGGCCGATTAGTCTTACCCTTTTTCGGCGCAGCTGACTAGCTAACGGGTGGTTTAATCAAGCCGGCTCACACTGGACCTCATCGCAACAGTAACAAGGACACTCCGCTGAGACTCGAATTCTTCTGGAAGTAAGCCTTCAAATCCTCACACTGGGGACAGCTACGCTGAAAAAAGGCAAGACTAACCAGCCCTCATCTAACAGGGTTAAAGATGTACAAGGTAGCTTGATGGGTCAAATCTTAGCAATATCGAATAAATCCATATCAATCCTATTTGCCGTCCCGTAAAAACCACAAAGCGCCGCCCTAAAGACTTCTGCACGTTCTGGCAGCCCTTCTGCCGCATAAATCTTTACCTGCTCGTATACCGCATTTTTGAAGGGCTGAGGGTCGGCCGCTTCGCCATCTAAATTATCGACGCTGACGCAAAAATAATGACCGGCTGCGACTGATAGAATCCACTCGATGGCTTGGGGTTTGACTTCAACTTTCTCAAATAATGTTTGCTGCGCAGCATTTCGGCCGTCAGGTGCATACCAATAACCGAAGTCTTCTAGCTTTCTACGCGCGTCTCCAGCCAAAAACCAATGCGAGCACTCGTGTAAAGCACTGCGGTAAAAACCGTGGGCGAAATAGATGGCATGATAAGGTCTGTCGGCATTAGCGGGTGAATAAAGGGGCTCGTCGTCGCCCCTGACTAAGCGCGTATTATATTGCTGATAGAAACAACTATCGAACAAGGTAATCAGATCTGGGTAGGAATGAGTGAGGTTAGTTTTTTGCATTTTGGAGTTTAATGCTCGGATCACTTACTCTTTTATACCCTAAATCATAAACAAGAATATGGTCAACAACCGCTGATGTCGTTGTTTCAAATTTACCGGATGAAATAGCTGAGGCTTCTAAGGTAAGCTCATGAAGTATTTCTTTCTTGTTGCCACGCTGAAGTTTGGCAAAGCAACCCTCTTCTGGCTTTAGATCAACACGATGAATTAGTTCTTTTCCAGTAAAGAAATACACGCTCGCTTTATCAATTACTTTTGTAGGATGAGAGTACATGGAATGTGTATTCTTATTTGAAAAACATTCTTCCTTTGTGATCACAACAAGCACTGAGAAATAATCCGCAATAGCCATCGTTCCCAAATCATCGCATGAAATTAGCATTAGTTTTTTGCGCACATTAATAGATGAAAAATCTTTATGACTGCCCTTTCCTTTCAATACAATATTTTGTTTTTTAACTAATCCATTTTCAGTAAATGCCTGGTAAAGCTCATCAGGTAAACTATTAGAATAAACTTTGTTTACTTTCTCGTCAGGTGCTAGTAGTGCTCCAAGCATAACGCCTCTCTCTTCTTTGGGGTATTTATACGTTTAATCAGCTGCGCAGCGGGGCTTTTTGTTTGATAGCAAGCAAAAACCCCGCATTGCATGCGGGCTACCACACGCTACTTTTCTGAAAACGGCGGCAATACCACGTTCAATTCCAGAATAGAGCAGCTATCTTGGCTATCAATTTCAATTCTAATGTCGTCTTGATTAATCTTGACGTATTTAGAAATGACAGCCAATAAGTCTTTTTGCAGTTCTGCCATGTAATTTGGCTTATCTTGCGAACCACGTTCATGCGCAATAATAATCTGCAAACGCTCTTTGGCCATATTCGCCGTTTTTTCTGGCTTGTGAAAGTAGGTCAATATTTTATTTAACTGATTTTGTATACTCATGCCATTTCCTTATCTTTTTCAGTAAAGTTAAGCAAGCGTTTCAACCAAGACTTCTTCTCTTCAATAAAACGTAATGGAACCTGTTCGCCTAAGAAACGATTAATGGCATCTGAGTAAGCAAGACCTGCATCACTTTCATCATCATGAATCACCGGCACACCAGAGTTAGAGGCACGTAAAACAGCTTGTGATTCTGGAATAACACCTAATAGCGGAATGGATAAAATTTCATTAACATCTGCTAGGCTTAACATATCGCCTCTTGTCACACGAGCTGGCGAATAACGAGTTAATAATAGATATTCGCTAACTGGCTCAAGATTATCTTCAGCACGTTTGGTTTTGCTGGATAACAATCCTAAAATACGATCAGAGTCACGTACGGAGGACACTTCTGGGTTAGTCACAACAATCGCTGCATCTGCAAAATACATGGCAAGATGCGCACCGCGTTCAATACCTGCTGGAGAATCACAAACAATATAATCAAAAGTTTTTTTCAACTCTTCAAATACAGTCGCAACACCTTCTAAGGTAAGCGCATCTTTATCGCGTGTTTGAGAAGCAGGTAAGACATATAAATCTTTCACATGCTTGTCGCGAATAAGGGCTTGGTTTAAAGACGCTTCACCACGGATAACATTCACAAAATCATAAACCACACGACGTTCACAACCCATAATTAAATCTAGGTTACGCAAGCCAATATCAAAATCGATGACCACGGTTTTAAAACCGCGCTTCGCCAACCCCGTTGCAAACGATGCACTGGTAGTCGTTTTACCAACGCCGCCTTTACCTGATGTGATGACAACAATCTTTGTCATATAGTTTTTCCTTTAAGGTTAGAGAGGTTCAATTTTTACTTGTTCATTTTCTAAAAATATTTGAATCATACCGCCCGACTTTGCATGGGTATGCAAATCTTCTTTCGTTAGGTAATAGCCTGCGATTGACACAAGCTCAGCATCTAATTCGCGGCAAAAAATGCGCGCTTGGGTATTGCCTTGCAGCCCCGCCATTGCCCGGCCTCTTAATGGGCCGTAAATATGAATATTGTGATCAGCCATCAATTCAGCACCAGGGCTGACGGCACCCGTGACAATTAAATCACCTTCTTTAGCATAGAGCTGAATACCAGAACGAACGGGCTTATTGATGAAGATGGTTTTATTTTGTGAGACAGCCACGACTGCTTCATTAGTCTTAGCAGCTGTTGCTTTACCCAAGCTAATGGTAGGCAAACCGATAGCCGCAGCCGCTTCTGTTTGTTCAGCATTGCCGCCGCGTATACCCATTAATACCATCTGATAGCTATTTAAAACGGTTTTGATTTTTGCAAAATCTAAGGCACCCGCAGCATTGATTTTTTCAAGCTCGATAACCACTGGCGCACCTTGGAAAAAATTAGGGGCAGAACGCACCATCTTATTGAGCTGCTGATCTAAGGCTTCTAGATCATAACGGAGTAATTGTAAGACCGTACAAGGCAAGAAGTTTGCTTTTAACTGAAAACATGCTGGCTGACCTGTGATCAATGCACTTTCCGCTTGCATACACTCTCCAAAAGATACTGTTCACAAAAATAGTTAATATCATTTTTTACAGAAGTTTCCGCTGCGCATATGCGAAGCTTATGCTCGCACTTAGAGGGAAGAATCGCGATTCTCACCCCTAAGAACACCCCATCACGATGCCCGCAGAAACTACTAATTTTTTATCATATTTTATTAGCAATAGGCAAAGCATAAATAACGGATCAGTGGATTTTTTAGTGGAATATCGTGAAGGAGGACAGAATAGAAACAATTACTGTTTTGGATTAGTGAAGTTAACAAAATCATCCGTCGTCCCGCGCGAAGGCGCGGGATCCAGAGATATATAAAATACCGATGGAAATCTGATAAAAGGTAACATTTGACGTCAAGAGAATCTGGATCCCGCGCCTTCGCGCGGGGCGACGGATTTAAGCTGAGGCAGTAGTAGTCGCTATCTCTTCAATAAACATTTGCTTCTTCACGGCTTGATCAATTTCTTTCAATACCGACAGCAATTCTTTCATACGACCCAACGGCCACATGTTAGGCCCATCAGAAGGCGCCTGATCAGGCGTAGGATGGGTTTCCATGAAGAGACCTGATACACCAGCAGCAATAGCCGCACGAGCCAACACAGGGACAAATTGGCGCTGTCCGCTAGACTTGTCACCGCCCCCACCTGGCAATTGCACAGAATGAGTAGCATCAAATACAACAGGACAACCTGTTTCACGCATGACCGCTAAAGAACGCATGTCAGACACTAAATTGTTATAGCCAAAAGACGCACCACGCTCACATAACATAATTTGCTTGTTACCGGTTTGCAGCGCCTTTTCAGCCACGTTTTTCATTTCCCAAGGGGAAAGAAACTGGCCTTTTTTGATATTCACAGGAATATTTTGAGACGCAACACGCTGAATGTAGTTGGTTTGACGGCACAAAAACGCGGCGGTTTGCATGACATCAACAATCGTTGCCACTTCTTCAACCGGTGTATCTTCATGCACGTCTGTTAAAACCGGCACACCGACCTGTTTTTTAACCGCTTCCAAAATACGCAAGCCTGCTTCCATACCCGGACCACGATAGCTATGCATGGACGTACGATTCGCTTTATCAAATGAAGACTTATAAATAAATGGGATTTGCAATGCCGTGGTGATTTCTTTCAACTGGCCTGCCGTATCAATCGCAAATTGCTCGCTCTCAATGACACAAGGGCCTGCGATTAAGAAAAACGGTTGATCTATTCCGACATCAAATCCACATAACTTCATTTTGCGACTGCTCCTATTGGCAACTTGCCATGCTTATATGCCCTTGCTGCATTAACAAACTGAATAAACAACGGATGCCCATCACGCGGGGTGGAAGTAAATTCAGGATGGAATTGGCAAGCAATAAACCATGGGTGATTAGGTAACTCGATTAATTCAACTAAATTACCCTGCAAGGAACGGCCAGAAACACGCATACCCGCCTTTTCAATCTCAGGTAATAAGTTATTATTCACTTCATAACGATGACGATGACGCTCAATAATGACATCTCTGCCATACACTTCTCGGGTTAATGAACCTGGCTCTAAACGGCAAGCTTGGCCGCCTAAACGCATGGTGCCACCGATATCAGCGCTTTCATCGCGCTCTTCACGTACACCCTCTTGATTCACCCATTCAGTCACTAAAGCAACCACTGGGAACGGGGTATTAGGATCAAATTCAGTACTATTCGCTTGTGGCATATTCGCAACATGGCGCGCAAATTCAATCATCGCAATTTGCATACCCAAACAAATACCGAAGTAAGGAATGTTATTTTCACGAGCATACTGCGCTGCTAAAATCTTACCTTCAACGCCACGCTGGCCAAAACCACCAGGGACTAAAATAGCATCAAGGTTTGCTAATTTAGCTACACCTTCGCGCTCTAATTCTTCGGAATCTAAATAGACAATATGGACACGAGTACGGCTTTGAATACCGGCGTGCTTCAAAGCTTCAGATAATGATTTATAAGAATCGGTCAGATCAACGTATTTACCCACCATACCAATGGTAACGTCATCATTTGGATTGCGGAACGCATCAACCACTTGTTCCCATTCATGGAAATCGGCTTGTTTGCTTTCAATACCCAATTGGCTCATGACAATTCTATCTAAACCTTGCTCATGCAACTCAATCGGTAATTGATAGATAAAATCAACGTCTAACAAAGGAATAACCGCTTCTTGCTCCACATTCGTGAATAAAGCGATTTTTTGTCTAGCGCTGTCAGAAATAGGTCTATCACTACGACATAATAAAATATCTGGCTGAATACCAATCGAACGCAATTCTTTAACAGAATGCTGCGTAGGCTTGGTTTTAATCTCACCTGCGGTTGGGATATAAGGGAGTAAGGTTAAATGTATAAATAACGCTTGCTGACGGCCTAATTCCATACGCATTTGACGAATGGCTTCAAGAAAAGGCAAGGATTCAATATCACCCACCGTACCGCCAATTTCAATCAAAGCAACATCCACATCACCCGCACCTTCTATGATGCTGCGTTTAATTTCGTCGGTGATATGAGGAATCACTTGAACCGTACCGCCCAAGTAGTCACCGCGTCTTTCTTTGCGGATAACGTTGGCGTAAATACGACCCGTCGTGAAATTATTGGCCTTGGTCATTTTAACGCGCACAAAGCGCTCATAATGGCCAAGATCAAGATCGGTTTCCGCACCATCTTCAGTGACAAATACTTCGCCATGCTGAAGGGGGTTCATGGTACCGGGATCAACGTTAATATAAGGGTCTAACTTCATGAGGTTAACTTTTAACCCACGAGCTTCAAGGATAGCGCCTAGAGAGGCTGATGCCACCCCTTTACCCAATGAAGAAACCACACCGCCTGTGATGAATATGTATTTAGTCATAGTTTTAGGAATTATTTAGATAGTTATAGTTGGAAAACAGTGACTTAAGGGTAGCAAAAATGGGGTTCTGCGGCAAGGATGGAGGTGATTTATTTTGGTTGGTCAAAAAATAGCCTGTAGGTGCTCGCGCCGTCATTGCGAGTCGGGTAATCGTGTAGCCTGGATGAAGCGCAGCGGAATC
>JBAQCP010000027.1:0-14413 GCA_049294295.1 Gammaproteobacteria bacterium
CGCAAAACAAATGAACCTAATGGAAATGTAACTAAAAAGAATTTGGTAGGTCTAGCTTAGAGCAGGCCCCCTTCGAGGGGGCTTTAGGCCAAACCACCCGCTATGCGGGTGGTACCTGACTTCCCGCCTGCGCGCGGGACGACGAGGAATTTTGATTAACCGGACAGTGGTGTGCCTGCGCGGGAATGACAGCAACCCCCCAAAAAAAATCCCCGCCTAAGCGAGGATTTTTTATTACTATATCAAACCTAGTCAAGCATACCGTACATCTTGAGTTTCTTTCTCAATGTACCGCGGCTTAAACCTAGCACGATAGCTGCACGAGATTGATTCTTTTTCGTGTAGTCCATCACGGCTGACATTAAGGGTGCTTCGACTTCAGCCAGGATCAATTCATACAAATTGCTTGGGATGTCTTTACCATTCAACTGAGCAAGGAAATTCTCAAGTGCTTGGCGCACGCTATCATGTAGCGGCTGATTTTTTTGTGTTAGCTCGAAAGCTGATGTTTCTAATGTGTTGGTAGTCATAATTTTAATTCCCTAATTTGTTCAAGCGGGATTGTTCAATAAAGGACGTATTTTAACCATTGTTCTTTGTTAGATCAATCACTTTTTGAACGAAATTTCTACAAAGATGGCAGTGATTGTAGCTTAAAGATCAGTAAATTGGAAATGATAGATCAAAGAAAGTGCGATTGAATAAAAAAATGTCTTTAAATAGACAGGGTTACGTGTGTTTTTGAGGTTTTTTCGCATAAATTGCGGCAATGCTGCCGAAGTTGTTCTGTATCTAATTGTATTTACAGTAAAAATATTATTTAGGATACAATCGATCGAATATATTCTTAAATTCCCGGCAAATGATGCGTGAAAAGTGGTATGAATTCTAGAGAGAAACTATTGAGAATGCTGGGTTGTAGATACCCAGGTAAGGTGAGATGACAATATTGTAATCCTGCTGTCACCAATTCCTCAGAGTGTCTCTTGTATGCTTATCGGGATAATTTATTAAGAATAAGGAATGTCTAATGCCACTCTAGTGCCCGTGACTCCGGACAATATAACAAGTAATCACATCCAGACCATGGGTCGTCTATATCTTGAAAAGCATGGCGATCAGCCAGGTTTTTTCCATACCCATCAGTCTTTGGCAAAAAGACTTAGAGAGTGCCCTAATGATTCTACTGCCTCTGAAAAGTGGCATTTTTTAGCATCGATATACGGGCAGTTAACTAATCATAATGGGGGTATTGCTCGGTCTATACAGGCGCTTTTTCAGACAGCTTTTGGTGCAGGGTTAGATAAAGGGTTAAGCATGCGAGAGGCGGAGTGGGCTTTAAACTCGCAGGCAACGACTTATTTTCTAAAGCAGCGAGTAGTGTATGGTGGAGTAGCTGCCTCACCATAATAAAAAGCAAAAACCCGGATCGCTACGCGTATCCGGGTTTTTATTGGCAGTAATGAAAGCATTACCAATCTACATATTCATCCACTTTTCCAAATAATGAATATTCACTATCCCTTTCTGGAAAGAATTCCCACGCAAAATATCCTGATGTAATGGAATGTTGGTTCTAATGCCATCAATCACGGTCTCATCCAATGCATTACGCATGCGGGCAAGCGCCAATTCACGTGTATCACCAAATGCAATAATCTTAGCAACCAAGGAATCATAATAAGGCGGTACTTTATAGCTGCCGTAAATATGTGAATCAACGCGAATGCCAGGGCCGCCAGGCGCATGGAAATAGTTCACTAAACCTGGTGATGGCACAAAGGTGCGTGGATCTTCAGCATTAATACGACATTCGATCGCGTGTCCTTTAATGACGATATCTTTCTGGGTTAATGTCATTTTCTCACCAGCTGCAATGCGCAACTGTTCAACGACTAAATCAATCCCAGTAATCATTTCAGTGACAGGATGTTCAACCTGAATACGTGTATTCATCTCAATGAAGTAGAATTCACCCTCTTCATAGAGGAATTCCATAGTGCCGGCGCCGCGATATTTCATTTCGCGACAAGCGCTCGCACACAGTTCACCGATTCTTTCACGTTGTTCTGGCGTAATGCCTGGTGCCGGAGCTTCTTCAATGATTTTTTGGTGACGACGTTGAATGGAGCAGTCACGTTCCCCTAAATAAATCGCATTGCCTTGTCCGTCACCCAATACTTGGATTTCAATATGACGAGGGTTTTGCAAATATTTTTCTAGGTATACTTGATCATTGTTGAATGCAGCTTTTGCTTCACTGCGCGTTAATGTGATGGCATTAAGCAAATGTGATTCTGTATGAACCACGCGCATACCGCGTCCACCACCGCCGCCCGTTGCTTTAATAATAACGGGATAGCCAATACCGCGAGCAAGCTTCAATGTTTCTGCATCATCTTCACCAATCGGACCGTTAGAGCCGGGTACGCAAGGGATGCCGATTTGACGCATGCGTCTAATAGCGGCAACCTTATCACCCATTTCACGTATGGTGTCAGCAGTTGGACCAATAAAGATAAAGCCGCTTTTCTCAACCTGTTCAGCAAAATCTGCATTTTCAGAGAGGAAGCCGTAACCAGGGTGAATAGCAACAGAGTCAGTAATTTCGGCTGCGCTAATAATAGCGGGAATGTTTAAGTAGCTGTGCGCTGCCGTATGCGGGCCGATGCAAACAGATTCATCTGCTAGGCGTACATGCAGCAAATCGCGATCGACGGTAGAGTGCGCCGCAACCGTTTTAATGCCTAGTTCTTTACACGCGCGTAAAATACGCAATGCAATTTCGCCGCGATTGGCGATTAATACTTTATCTAACATGTTGGTATCCTTGGCATTACTCAATAATGAATAATGGTTGGTTGTATTCAACAGGGGTGCCATTGTCTACCAATCTAGCGCTAATCATGCCGCTTTTGTCTGCTTCGATTTGATTGAACATTTTCATTGCTTCAATTAAGCAAATGACATCGCCAGCTTTAACGGTTTGGCCGATTTCAACAAATGGTTTAGCGGCAGGCGTTGAAGATAGATACACGGTGCCGACCATTGGGGATTTAACGCTGTGTTTATTATCATGGGCAGTATCTGCTTTTGGTGCTTCAGCGACAGGTGCGGCAATGGGTGCTGCTGCAACAGGTGCTGCCATGGGTGCTGCCATCATCATTGTTTGTGCTGTTTTCGTTTCGCGTGTAATACGCACAGATTCTTCGCCTTCGCGAATTTCAATTTCAGCAACGCCTGTGCTTTGGATAAGTTCGATTAACTTTTTAATTTTGCGCATGTCCATAGGAACAATGCTCCTTAATATAAAGGCTTTATAGAAGCCAGCATTGTGCATGATGGCTTCAGTTTTGTCTAGTTCTTAACAAGATATAGGAAGTTACGCGAAATTAACAGCTGGGGTCTTTACGTAGGGCGCTGATTTTTTGATAAATGTAGGTGAAAAGTGGAGGTAATAATGAGAATCCAATGATGCCATATATGACCAAAGAGAAATTCTTTTGTACGAGTGGTAGCGAGCCTAGGAAATAACCGGCGCTCAATAGGCTGCCTATCCATGTGATTGCACTAATAATATTATAAAAAGTGAATTGTCTTATGCTCATATAGCCCGCGCCCGCGACAAAGGGTGCGAATGTTCTGATAATTGGTAGGAAACGTGCAAGAATAATCGTTTTTCCGCCATGTTTTTCGTAGAACTGGTGCGCTTCTTCCAAATGCTTGGCGTTCAACAGCCAAGAACGCTTAGCTTGGAAAACTTTAGGGCCTACAAATCGGCCGATCAAATAATTGAGCTTATTGCCGAAGATCGACGCAATTGTCAGCAAGATAAAGAGTAATTCGATGTTTAACGCGTCATTAACATTGGCGGCAATGCTGCCTGCGGCAAATATAAGAGAATCTCCAGGTAAAAATGGAAACACGATCAAGCCGGTTTCGCAGAAGATAATAGCAAATAGCACCACATAAGCCCAAAAACCGTAATTTGAGACAAACGAGAGTAGATAGGTATCAATATGCAAAATGTATTGCAGTAGCTGTTGTATGATGTCCATGGAGTCTCACGTTAGATAAATATCAAATCGGCTGCTTTTGCCTGTCATGCTAAAGCTCGGGTTTAATTCACTAATATTCGGTGCTAAACGCGATCTTTTTACCACAACCCGTTTACGTGCACAACTAAAAGCCACTTTAAACAGCTGATCGGCATCGGGATCCTTTCCTAGGAGTTCTTGTAAAATGGCCATTTCTTTTTTAACAGCAGCTGATTTTTGCTTGGATGGAAACATAGGGTCTAGATAAATAATGTCGGCTTCTTGGGAAGCTAGATATTCGATGGCATTGGCATGAATCAAATGCATACGCGCAAAGATAGGGCCCATTTCAGTG
Source organism: Gammaproteobacteria bacterium (assembly GCA_049294295.1). GTDB lineage: Bacteria > Pseudomonadota > Gammaproteobacteria > DSM-16500 > DSM-16500 > Aquicella. The sequence continues at coordinate 4,393 of JBAQCP010000027.1, forward strand.
TCTAGGCTGGCGCGTTTTAAGGCGTCCTGTAATAAGGCGTACAGGATAGGGGAGCGTTCCACTAATGTTACTTCAAAGCCTAGGGCGGCTAAGATAAAGCTATCTCGTCCAAGGCCTGCCGTAGCATCAATAATGCGTAATTGATCTTGTGGTTTTGCGCCTATGGCTCTTGCCAGCGATTCTTTGCGAAAACCTGCTTGTTTGCTGCGATATTGCAGTTTATCGGATAGGAAATCCAGATAAAACGGCGTTTGTTTCTTCAGATGGGGCTGGATGAGGCCTAGATAGTCGGGGGTGAGCACTAATAAGTAGTCAAATTGACCGTCCTCGATCGGAACAAAAGGGATGTTGATCTGCTTAGCAAGCAGCTCTGCCTGAGTAGTCAGGTTTGTGTAAGAGGTAGTGAGGGCAATCTTCGCCATGTTAATGCTCAATCAATATAGTTGCCGCATTTTAGCATGGCTTTCCTATTGGTCTAGAAAAAAGCTATAATTCGGGGCTGTTGCTACTGCTGTCATCCCTCGCTACGCTCGGGATGACAGTTGAATAATAATTATTGAGGAGTATTTATGCACCTAAACCGCCTATTCCCCCAAGCGCGCCTACGCAGGCTCCGCCGCGATGATTTCTCCCGCCGTTTAGTTGCAGAAACCACCCTCACGGTCGATAACCTTATCTACCCTATGTTTATCCTCGAAGGCGAGTCCCGTCGAGAAGCTATTCTCTCCATGCCTGACATTGAACGCCTAAGCCTCGATTTATTACTGCAAGAAGCAGAAGCGCTAGTCAACCTAGGTATCCCAGCCATCGCATTATTTCCCGTGATAGCCCCAGATAAAAAAACATTAGACGCTGCAGAAGCTTATAACCCCAACGGCCTCATCCCAACAGCCGTCCGTGCACTTAAAAAATCATACCCATCATTAGGCGTTATCACTGATATCGCTTTAGACCCATACACCTCCCACGGCCAAGATGGTGTCATCGATGATGAAGGTTACGTATTAAATGACGAAACGATAGCGATATTAATCAAACAAGCACTCTGTCATGCCGAGGCTGGTGTTGATATGGTCGCTCCATCCGATATGATGGATGGCCGCATTGGCATGATACGTGATGAGTTAGAAGCAGCTGGATTTATCCACACTAAGATTCTCGCTTACTCTGCTAAATACGCTTCCAATTTTTACGGCCCCTTCCGTGATGCCGTTGGTTCTGGCGCTGCATTAGGCAAAAGCAATAAATCCCAATATCAAATGGATCCGCGCAATGCGAATGAAGCATTGCATGAAGTTGCATTAGATTTAGAAGAGGGCGCAGATATTGTGATGATCAAGCCTGGCATGCCTTATTTAGATATCGTCAGACAAGTCAAAGACACCTTTAAAGTGCCTACCTTTGTTTATCAAGTAAGCGGTGAGTATGCCATGCTGAAAGCCGCCAGCCAGTTAGGTTGGTTAAACGAAAAAGCGGTTGCATTAGAATCTTTAATTGCCATGCGTCGAGCGGGCGCTGATGCCATTCTAACTTACTACGCAAAACAAGCAGCTATCTGGCTATCCAAATAAATGTAGCCCGGATGACGCGCAGCGACAGCCGGGATCTCTTAACCCCGAATAACCTGCTCAAACCCAGTCAAGAACATCTGCACAGCCATCGTCGTCAAAATCATACCCATCAAACGTTCAATAGCGATTAGCCCGCGCTCGCCCAATAACTTACGCAGTACATCAGAAAACACCAAGATAACGGTCGTAATAAACCAAGCCGTCGCTAACGCCATAAACCATTCCCACATGGCATCAGGTGCTTGGTTGCCAAGCAGCATGACCATCGTCATGGTTGAAGGTCCTGCAATCAAAGGCACCGCTAATGGCACAATAAACGGCTCACCTATTTGCTTAGCTTTATCTTCATCGTGGTGCGGAAAGATCATTCGAATAGCGATTAAAAACAAAATGATACCACCAGCAATTGATAATGCTGGTTGAGAAATACGCATACTTTCTAGTATGAATTGGCCAAAGAATAGAAATAGCGTCAGGATAATGAAGGCGATAAAGCTTTCACGTAGAATGATGCGTTGCCGACGTTTGGGCTCAACGCTATTGAGCGCGCTCAAAAATAGCGGTACATTGCCCAGCGGGTCCATAACGAGTACTAATGTGATGATAGCGGAATAAATTGTCATGTTGATATTTTATCGAGATATAGGTTGTAATGCGAGCTGAAGCTGACCGCTGAACCGAAAATAATGTCATTAGAGGTAAGCTATGTGGTATCTACCAACAAACATTCCATTTAGCATCCCTAATCATATGTACCCATGGCTGACTGATGCAGGCTCTTTAGTCTTACGCTTGAAAAGAGAAGGTGCCTTGGCGCCTCGCATTTTATCCTGGCATCAATACTGGGGGTGCCCATTAGAAGATGAGCGTATCGCATTGGGCAGCAAGCCACGCAAATATGCCTTAATCAGAGAAGTGCTAATTGGCGATCAAAATAAACCCTACGTATTTGGCCGAACTATTTTTCCTAAAACTATTCTGACAGGCCCTGAAAAACAATTAGCCCATTTAGGTCACAAAACCTTAGGCTCTGTTTTATTTAAAAATCCATTGTTGCAGCGAAGTGCATTTGAAGTGGCGCTGATAAAAACAGATTCTAGATGGTATAGGCATATTGAAAAGCGTTGTTTGCTTGATCAGCAAGATTTATGGGCAAGGCGGTCGGCGTTTTCGATTGGGGAGAAACGAATGTTGGTGAGTGAGGTTTTTCTGCCGGGATTGTTTTTGTTGTAGTTGAGCGGATCCCACGCCTTCGCGCGGGACGACGAGGAATTTTGATTAACCGGACAGTAGTGCGCCTGCGCAGAGATGACAGTTTTTTTACGCGACAATGACTTCCTTGCCAGCGACAATGAGTGCGTTATACTTCTCTCCATGCAGATAAAAGACCGCCTCTATCAATATGCTCTCCTAATGCGCCTAAATAAACCCATCGGTGCGTTATTACTCCTATGGCCAACCCTATGGGCGCTTTGGCTTGCCAGCCATGGTCATCCTCAGCCTAATATCCTTATTATCTTTATTGTCGGCGTTATCCTTATGCGCTCTGCAGGCTGCGCCGCGAATGATTTTGCAGATCGACATGTTGATGGTCAGGTAGAACGTACTAAGCATAGACCACTGGCGAGTGGTAAGTTAACGAGTAAAGAAGCGTTGATCGTTACAGGTCTCTTGCTCTTAGCTTCTTTCTTATTGGTATTGCAATGCAATTTATTTACCATACAACTGGCTTTCATCGGTGCCGCATTGGCATTAATCTACCCGTTTATGAAGCGTTACACGCACCTTCCACAATTGGGATTGGGTGCGGCTTTTGCCTGGGGTATCCCCATGGCTTTTGCGGCAGAGACAAATGCTATTCCCACTAACGCATGGTTTTTATTTTTTACCGCATTACTCTGGCCTGTTATCTACGACACAATGTATGCGATGGTCGATAGAAACGACGATGAAAAAGCAGGTATCAAATCCACTGCTATTCTTTTTGGGCAGCAGGATAAATTAATTATCGGTATTTTGCAGATCATCTTTCTTGCGATGTTGGTGATAACGGGTTTCTTGTTCAATTTAAGCTTGCCTTATTACATCAGTTTAATCGTGGTGCTAGGTTTGTTTATCTATCAACAATGGTTAATCCGAGATCGTGATAGAGGCAGGAGCTTCACTGCATTTTTAAATAATAATTGGGTAGGCTTGGTTATTTTTATAGGTATTGTATTGAGTAATTTATGACAAAAATTGTGGCTGATCAGCAAATTCCTTTTTTAGTAGATTATTTTGGCCAGTGTGGTGAGTTAATAGCTCGTCCTGGACGCGCAATTAACGCAGAAGATGTGCAAGATGCAGATGTCTTGTTGGTTCGTTCTATTACTCATGTCGATGAAAAATTATTGGCTGGTAGTAATGTGAAATTTGTGGGCAGCATCACTGCAGGTTCTGATCATTTAGATAAGCAATGGTTGGAAGCTAATAACATTGCTTGGAATGTAGCAGAAGGTTTTAATGCGCCACCCGTCGCAGATTACGTCATTAGCACCATTGCTGCTTTGCAGCGCAAAGAGATTTTACCTTTATCAGGTATGAAAGCCGCGGTGATTGGTGTTGGCAATGTGGGTCGTTTAGTTGAGAAGCATTTGCGATCATTAGGTGCGGAAGTGTTATTGTGTGATCCACTTCGCGCAACGCAAGACAATAACTTTACCTCCATTGCGTTGGAAGATGTCGCTGATGTTGATTTAATCACACTGCATGTTCCCTTAACGCGTACAGGGGATCATCCTACCTTCCATTTTTTAAACCAGTCATTCTTTGAGCGACAAAAATCTGGTACCGTTTTCATCAATGCTAGTCGCGGCAGCATTGTCGATGTCGATATCCTAAAAAAATATGCAACCCATTTATATTGGTGTTTTGATGTCTGGCAGCACGAACCTAATATCGACAAAGAAATCTTAGCAAGAACCATGACCGCTTCCCCGCACATTGCCGGTTATTCTGTGCAAAGCAAAATGCGCGGCGTTGATATGATCTATCGCATTGCTTGCGATAAGAAAATAATTCAACCACAGGCTGTTTCGTCAATGACGATGCCGACTCAAACCCTTAAATTCACCGGTGATAATTTGCATTGGCAAGATGCAGTCTTGGCTATTTATAATCCTTTGATTATGTCTGCCATGATGCGTGCGAAATTACTTGAACAGGGTGGTGGGGGTGCAGTGTTTGATGATATGCGTCATCAATTTAATTATCGGTATGAGTTTGGCTTTACGTCGGTGGAGGCAGCATCTTTATTGGATGAAGATGTGGTGATATTGCATCAGTTGGGGATTAAGGTCGTTTGACTATTGCGTCATCCCTGCGTAAAAAAGCTGTCATACCCGCGCAGGCGGGTACCCATCCATAACATTCCCGGAGCTTTATATTTAAACCGTACTTATTGTTACTTCATCTTTCTATCAGGATGGGTTCCCGCCTGCGCGGGAATGACGCCATCCTTTTGTCAGCGAATAACCTGCATAAATCTTAAAACCCCGCCTGATCTCCATCAGCATGCTCACCATCAACCGGATGATCACCATCCACTGGCTGTTCTGCATCAGCAGGCAACGGTGATTGCTCAACCGGCTCTGCAATCGGTGTTAGTTCTTGTTGTGGAGGTGGTTCAGCTGGAGGTGCTTCTTGTCCAGGCACAAACGGTTGCATGAAATATTCATAAATAGCAGAAGAGCCATTTGAACGCTTGCCTGTGTAAGGATCGATGCGCAATGTTTCAATGCCAGGCGGCCTATCTAAAATATGCGAAGGCTTACCTTTCAATGCACGCTGAATAAATTGCATCCACATAGGCAGTGCAGCTTTAGAGCCATATTCATGTAACGATTGTGGCTGATCGAAGCCCATCCAGGTCACCGCAACAATGTCAGGATTATAACCTGCAAACCAAGCATCCACTTGATTCTGTGTGGTACCCGTTTTACCAGCTAAATCGTTACGACCTAAATCTTTAGCCTGCTTTGCGGTACCGCGCTGCACAACATCGTGTAACGCTGAGGTCACTAAGAATGCATTTTGCGGAGAAATCGCTCTAGGTGCGACGGTAATATCTTTAGGGCAATCGGCAGAACAAGCAATTAAAGGCTTTGCTTGATAAATTAATTGATCCTTAGAGTTGTAGATAGAGTCGATGATATAAGGCGCTACCTTTTGGCCGCCATTTGCAAACACAGCGTACGCTTGCGCTAATTGCAACGGCGTGACCATCGCTGTACCTAATGCTAAAGAAAGGCCGGGTGGTAATTGCGCACGAGTAAAGCCAAAGCGCTGTATAAAGTTAGTCGCATAAGGCATGCCCATCAGCGCCAAGATTCTAATCGTAACTAAGTTACGCGATTCCATAATCGCAACACGTAATCGAGTAGGGCCGTAAAATTTATGCGTATCATTTTGCGGACGCCACAAACTATTGTCACTAGGATTTTCAATCACCAACGGCGCATCATTCACAACGGTTGCTAAGGTATAACCTTTATCTAATGCAGCCGAGTAAACAAATGGTTTGAAGCTAGAACCAGGTTGGCGTTGTGCATGGGTCACGCGATTAAATTTACTGGTTTGAAAATCAAACCCGCCGACCATTGCCAAAATACCGCCATTGATAGGGTTTAAAGCAACTAAACCGCCTTCAGCTTTAGGATCTTGTACTAATTGAAATCCTTTAGGGGCCGGTGCAATTCTAACAATGTCACCTAGCTTTACAATTTGGGATGCTCGTTTAGGTGTTGCGCCTAAATAGTCTGCATTGATTTGTTTTCTAGCCCAAGACAGACCAGACCAAGGAACAACCGCAAGGTCGCCATCGTTACGTAACACAGAAATACTTCTGTCATTAATTTCAACGACTGCACCAGGTTCTAAGATGTTAATCTTAGGAATCTTACGCAAACTCTTTGTCCATTCTTCCATGGTATCAAGAGCTGGTGTGCCCAGATTGCCTTCAGGACCGCGATAACCATGTCTTTCATCGTAGGCTAAGACATTGTCGCGCACCGCATTGTTAGCATAAAATTGTAGTTTGCTGTCAATCGTTGTATAGGCTTTAAACCCATCAGTATAAATGCTGTCGCCATAGACTTGTTCTAATTGCGCACGAGCAAGTTCGGCAACATAGGGTGCTTTCACTTCCGTGCGTAAATCATGATAGCTGGCATTTAATGGTTCTTTGATGGCTTTATTATACGTTGCTTCGTCAATATAGTTTTGATCGTACATGCGCCATAAAACGTGGTTACGACGTTTTTCAGCGGCTTGAGGGTTTGCTAATGGATTTAAGGTAGAAGGTGCTTTTGGCAGGCCTGCTAACATGGCAAACTGATCGAGTGTTAATTCGTTTAAATGCTTGCCATAATACACTTCAGCAGCCGCTTCCACACCATAAGCACGATTACCTAAGAATACTTTATTGAGATAAAGTTCTAAGATTTTTTCTTTCGACAGCTTATGGTCAATTTTAATCGCTAACAAGATTTCTCTGATTTTGCGACCAAACGTTTTGTTGCGTGTTAAATAAAAGCTTCTAGCGACCTGCATCGTGATTGTGCTACCACCTTGAACTTTTCGACCAGTCAATGCTAATTGCACCGCTGCTCGACCTAGTCCTGGCAAATCCACGCCGCCATGTTGGAAGTAGCGCTGATCTTCAGTTGCTAATACAGCTTGAATAAGCTGTTTAGGAATTTGATCATAAGGTAATGGGATGCGGCGCTTTTCACCAAACGTGGCGATCAGCTTTTTATCTTTAGTAAAGATTTGCAGCGGTGTTTGTAGCTGCACTGTATTTAACGCATCAATATCCGGTAATTCATGCTCTATGTAATAGATAGCGCCACCGATAATGGCAGCCGCAAGAATAAAGGTTAAAATAATGAGTCTTCTAATCAATCGAAACAAATAATTCATAATAAGTACTTGCATTTTAAGGGCTGTGAAGTATATTAACATGGTTCTTGTTTGCGCAGCCTATACTTTTTTGCAGCTTTTTCATTTTTATTTCCTCCCCCAGTTTTTTCTTGCTCACTATCTGCCCATTATGTTGGCTCTATTTCTCATTATTATTCGGCCGCATCCCCCATCCGTATTTGACTCGTCGCCCATTTAGCATTCGTCGTCCCGCGCGAAGGCGCGGAATCCAGAAATTCTAACCTCTTTAACACTGTGAAAAAATGATGATTTTCTCAAAAAACCTAATAGGTCTTGATATACAGACTGATGGATTGCGCCTTGTTGAGCGCAGCTTTACCCAAGGTATTAAAAAGCTATTATACCAACCGCTGCCCACACAGTTATACCAAGATGGCCGCGTGGCCGACTGGCAGGCACTCGGTGCGATATTAGCAAAATGGGTGGGATCTTTGCGTTTATCAGCCCAAAAAACGGCATTCGCACTACCTGCAAGCGTTGTTCGCATGCAGCAAATGCAGCTGCCGGTTGGGCTCAATGCGTCAGATATTAAAGCTGAAATCACCGCCCAATTGCAGCGTGATCTACCGGGGCTTCAAGAAAAGCTAGCGATAGACTTCATTATTTCTAAAGCGAATCCATCGCCAAGTTATACAACGGTATTTTTTGCGGCAACGAAAGAAGCCGTATTAATGCCGTATGTTGAGTGCATCAATGCGGCGGGGTTAGCAGTTAGCATCGTTGATATTGATTTGTATGCACTCAAACGAACGGTGTGTAAAACGGCGCAGTCGGCCATGATTTTACAGCTGACGTCAGTGGCCGCCCAATTGGTTATTTTTAAAAATGAAGAAGTCATATTTCATGAGCAACTCGGGTCGCATGTTTTATTACGGCAGTGGCTAGAAAATACATTAACGAGTGTGCAGCATTTGCTGGTATCTAATTGTCATGTTGTGGGACCTGCGGATTTGGTTAGGCATACCCTTAAAGATCTCATTGATGCCGAAAAATGGCAGATAGCATCGTCTGTTACGCAAGGATTTGAAGTGGCAGTTGGTTTAACCATGCGAGGGCAGGTATGAATTATTTTAATTTGCTTCCCTTTGCAAAAGAAACGCCCATCTTTGTCCCGCGTCATCATTATTATTTTGCAGGAGGCATCATGATTGTTATGTGTTGCTTATGGGCTATGCATTTATGGTTAGCGCAGCAGGCAGATGACTTGACAGAGCAGCTAATGAGTATCAAAGAGAGTATCGCTCAGCTAACAATAAAACCCACTAATCAAGATGCCTTGTCTTTGTATGCTGCTACTGCAAAATCTACCCATGATTTTTTTAATGAGTTAACAAAAATAAATGCGTTGCCGATTTGTTTTACGACTATTAGCCGTGAGAAAAATACGATTCAATTAATGGGGAATGTTAGGTCAGCAAATGATTTAACAAAATTTCTGCAGCATTGGCCATCAAAGGAGTTGTTTGCGACTGTCATTATCGAGAAATTGCAATTGAGCAAAACAACCGGATTGATCTTCAATTTAAAGCTGGTAGATGCTAATCCGGTTTTTCATATGCAGAAAAAGCCGCATGTTAGGTAGGTATGGCGTGTTGTTTTTTAGTTTGCTGATGATGGTTGCCGCGTTGTTGGTCGTTTATTTCGATATATTGCCGCATTGGCAGGAAAGATTGGCCTTGCAATTATTGGTGCAGAAAAAAACGAGTGAATTTGAACAAAAGAAAAAACAACGTGAGCAACCATTGCATTTAGCTGCCAACACTGAGCAGAAAGAAAATATATCGAATTTATATTTTCTAATGCAGCAATCGGGTTTGCAGGTAAAAAGTTTAGAGCTTGCAAAGAAGCAGGAGCATAAGGATGCGAAGCTGCTGCATTTTTCAGCGGAAGCTGCATTTTCAGAAGTGCAGGCATTAATAACGGTTTTTAATCAATCGTCGAACTTTGTTTTGCTGGATTTCTCAGAACGAATACTCATGGCAGATCGTCATTTGTTTGAGGGGGATGTGCTGTTGCTTGATCGGCCTAAGAAATCAATGGTGGGTAGTGAATTATTAAATGTTAGCCCATTTTGCGTGAGTGCGACTGATTATCCTGTTAAATCTTCGTTAATGCCGTCAGTGGAGGGTATGCAGGTGGTGGCTTATTTGCAGCAAGGTCAGAAAGTGCAGGCGGTTATGCGACTGGTTGATGGTGAATTGTTAACGATAGAGGAGGGTCAATTATTGGGTAAGGAGCAAGTAAGAGTGGTTGGTATTAAACACGAAGGTGTTGTTGTTCAATTTCCTAATGGCCAATTTAATTTGTTTAAGATGCACAGAAGCTAACTAATGTAACCGCCGTTATTGTGAGGCGCTACTGTCATGGTGAGCCACTGCTGTCATTCCCGCGACAGCGGGAACCCATTTATAACTATACTTCTGTTGTATGTTTGAAATGGATTCCCGCTTTCGCGGGAATGACAGTAGTGG
>JBAQCP010000028.1:0-3273 GCA_049294295.1 Gammaproteobacteria bacterium
ATACGTGCTGCAGCAAATACCTCTTTGTCATTCTGATAGTGAAATTGAAGCGCTGCTACCGTTTAATATTGATCGTTCTTTGCTGGTTAGATAGTGACAAGTGATGGGCGGTAGATTTAGCGGATACGCATCACTTAAGATTAGACGTGTAAAATAAGGCAACTCAAACAATCGTGAGCGGCTTAACATATGGCACGCACTAGATCTCAGCACTCCCCCAAATTAAACCAAAAGAAATTCCGAGTAAAACCCGAATCCCCGCAGCAAAAAGCGGCTGCTGAACTTTATCTTCAAAAACAATTAACAAAAAACAAACCCAGCAAAAAATTCACTTGCTCAAGCTATCCATTGAATGCCTTTAAGCAAATGTCCAATAGCCAAAAAATCATTTTTTCTTTAACCATACTAATGTTTGGCTATGCTTTCATTCAAATATCACGAAAAGCATTTTCTGATGCATCATCAAGCGATTCTCTTCTTGTATGCAATCGTCATCATTTATTTAAAACCAATCACTCTATTTCAGAAGCACCCAAGGAAATTAGCGTACTTTTATCTGAATTAAGCATACTAGCAAAAAAATCATATTGTCATGCACCTTATGCTACTTTGAATTCCCCAGAAATATGCCATATTCAACCCATTGATCCCAGCCTAACCTCTGGAACCTATGTATTAAAAGAACACTTCCCAAATAGTCTATACAGAACAAATGCACTTGAAGTTAAATTTAATCAAGAATTTGTTCAATGCAATTTAGGAATTCAACACGCTAATAATAAAATATTTTCTATTGATGATAAGTTTTACTCTGGATCAAAATTTATTTCAGAATTTCAAAGCCTAGATAGCTATCTGGATCCCCTGGATCGATTACCAAATAAAAAAGCCCATGCATCCATCATGGCTAGATACGATTTTGGAGATGACACAATCTGCCAATTAGCGGTAGCCTATACATTTATTGATGAGCTACATAGAAATAATGTTGGATTTAATGAAAATGGCCTAGTGATTATCGACAGTGATAGTCAAATTCAAACCAAGAATGCCGTTACTTACGCACAATTAAATGCTCAATCTGCCTATAAATTTCCATTTTATTTATCGGGAAATGATTTTTTACGCATGAAAGAAATGTATATAAAAATGCAATCTATTCCTCTACCAGAAGATCCAACTAATGTGGGAATATCTTCAGAGGTTTATCAAACATTACTGACTAATTCGATTAATATGTGTGATCGTATTTACAAAAAACTAATAGAAGCTAAAATTGACATGGATACACCAAACAAAAATATCAATTTTCGATGGAGTAAAGAATTGGCAAATATCTATGCAGCTGAAAAGCAATCTTTAAAGCAACAGGATCTGCAAAAAGCTAGGAAGTTAATTAATTAAGAGACGCGAGGGTGAAGGAAGATCCTTCGCTACGCTCTAGATGACAAGAAAGAAATGAAAAAGAATTTAAGCTACTCAACCGGAAAAGTACCCGCCTCTTTTAACGATCCAACCGGCGGTAAATCATACATCTTAAACTTAGACGCCTGCCCAAAAATCGGGCTAATCGCCGGCACACCTGATAAAGGAATATGATCCTGATTAATATGAAACCACCCAAAATGAATATGCCCTGACAGCACACCCACAATTTGCGGTGCAAATTCTTTCAAATCCGCCTGAAATGCTTCTCTAAAACTGGATTTCCATAACCCCAAGATCTTGAATAAGTAAATTCTAGACATCGCATAAACTTCAATATTTGTTGGAATATGCATGGCAATCAACACACGTTCATTATTAGCTTTAGCCGATTCTAACTGCTGATGCAACCAAGCCAACTCGGAAACAGCGGCCTGCTCAGACCCTCGACCTACTGCTTTATGTGAAAATATTACCGTATTTAACACCAACAAACGCAGTTGTGGATTCAACTGCACAGTATAATAACCCGCTATCGAAAACGTCTTTTGCATATTCGCTTTATTCGCAGGATTTTTAATTAACCTAGACCACATACTCGCAGTATCTTGAAAAAATTGCTCCCTTGGGCGCGATACATAATCACCCGAATAAGAGTCATTATTACCCACCACCATATAAACACTTTTATCCGGGAAAGCCGCCCCTAATTCATTTGTTAAAAATGCCATTGTTTTATTGGTAAACGTAACATACCCCGCATAAGAACGATCACCAGAATAGGCTCTATAATCGTTTCGATATTCATGCCCCAACATATCCCCCAACACAACGACAAACTGAGCATTTTCTTCTTGCGCTTTTTTACTAGCTTTGATTAATGCACTACGCAGCAAGGTATAGTTTGTATCTTGGCCAATATGAGACGAATTAATATGAGCTGCTGCTAATAAATTCGGCCATTCATTCACTGGGGCTGTTTTTAATTTGGCAATTAAAGGACATCGCCCACCAGATGAATCGCAATTGACGAAGGGGTCAAAATGGATGTCTGCTAAGCCTAGAAAATAAATATTATCAGGTTGTACGCTTTCTTCTGCATAAGCAGAAAACTCCCCTGCGCTATAAATTAATATAACTAAGAGGAGTTTTATGATGAATTGCACGGGTTTACTCAAACTCATTAATGGGCAGCAACCACACCACAAGCTATACGTGCACCACCACCACCTAATTTTTCAGGTTGGTCTGCGTAGTTATCACCGCCTGCGTGGATCATTAAGGCATGATTTTTAATGTCGGATAATTTAAAACGAGGAGCAAGCATAGGTAATGTTGCATTGCCGTCTTTATCAACGATTAACACTGGTAAGTCGCCTAAGTGACCGCGTTTATAAGGTCCTTCATGCTGACTGGTATGGGCTGGATCTAAATGACCGCCAGCAGCATCGCCATTGTTGGCGCAACTTGGTTTTTCATGGATATGGAAGCCATGTATGCCAGGAGACAAATCGTGCAAATTAGGTGTTAGTAAGACGCCACCTAACGCATTTTCAATGGTAACTTCACCAATTGCTTTACCTTGACCAGATTCTGCTACTAAGTACATCGGTACGACTACTTTTGCAGCATAAGCTAATTGAAGACCTAAAATCGCAATGATCCCGACCGCAACACGCAAATATGATTTAAACATAGCCATCATCCTTAACGAAGAGAATATAAGTTTGAACGTTTCGCCGGGGTATTTCGATGCATCCGGGTGATGTAACAGCCGTCATTGAGAGAGCGCGTAGCCTGGATGGAGCGAAGCGGAATCCGGGTTTGCCTGATTATACAAACAAACCC
>JBAQCP010000029.1:0-1652 GCA_049294295.1 Gammaproteobacteria bacterium
ATACGTGCTGCAGCAAATACCTCTTTGTCATTCTGATAGTGAAATTGAAGCGCTGCTACCGTTTAATATTGATCGTTCTTTGCTGGTTAGATAGTGACAAGTGATGGGCGGTAGATTTAGCGGATACAGTCTTTATAATCATTAGAACTATGATGAATAAATTTTTTACTAGGCAGCTTCTCCATCAGTTCGTGATATTGGATGGTTTGTAAAATCCACAAGTGCCAAATTTCATCAATTTCTGCATTAAATGGAATATTGCCGAAAGAATTATGCGAAAGACATAAAAATTTCAATAATTCACATATTTTTAATTCAACATAACTCTTGTCTTCTGCTTGAAGTTTGGTATAAAAATATTTTTTTAATGCATCGGATAAAAATTCTTTTAATAGAATTTCATTTGAAATTAAACTATTAAGCATATTCGAATTCCTTTTTATTAATTAGAACTAAATTACCATTGTTTAATGAATACATCTTATCGAACTTATTAATGAATTTTTCATTGTGCGTTATAAAGATAATAGCTTTGTTCTTTCTCGAAATTAATCGATCTAATAATTTCTCTGTCAGCCTATCGTCTAGCGCAGAAGTAGCCTCGTCATAAAATTCAAAATCTCTAGCTAAAGCTAACGTACGTGCAATTTTAACTCTTTGAATCTCGCCAGTTGATAAATTCACTGCTGGCTCTGAAGTGCCAGAACCATTTTTATTCATTAAAATATCAGCCTTATCGCACAAAAACACTGAGTTAAGGTAATAGGTAACATCTACGTCTTTCCCAAGAGAAATATTACTAGCCATATCAGTAGAAATTAATTTTGAATCAGAACTATAATAAGCTATCGCTTTTCTAAGTGTGATTGGATCAATCAGATTATTTTTATTATTATTGATATAAATATCTCCCAGATAATCATCTAAAAATCCAGAAATCAAATTCAATAATGTGCTTTTTCCACTTCCAGATTCTCCCACAATTACAATTTTTTCACCTAGATTTATGTCTAAATTTACGTTTTTTAAAATATTGCCCACACTAATATTTGATAAATGAATGCTGCTTATTGGATGAGAATAAATTTCATTCGTATCCTTGTCAAAATCTACCAATTCTTCTAAAGACAAAAAATCAAAATAGCTTTTAGCCAAACCTCTTAACACCAACGAAAATGACTCTAAAGGCCTAAATACTAGAATTAAATAATTATTTATTAAAACTAAATCACCTATCGTAGCCATACCAAAGTTATAACGAGATATAGCCAATGAATTAACTGCAATTATTACAAAACAAATAATCAAGCCCTGAAAAAATCCATAGATACCTTTTTTAATGCAAAACCTCTTAGATTCAAGCAAAACAATATCTATTTTATTACTCAAAATCTGGTTAACATAGTCAACAGAATTGGTAATTTTAATATCTTTGCATGAAGAAATAAGATCTGTTGTTAAACCTTGCAACTCTATATTTAAGTTACGCATTTTTGATTGGCAATCGACCAATGCTTTATTAAATAGAGCTATGCTCGAATCTTGTGTACAGAGGTAAATTGACGAATTAATTAGGCGGTGTATCCTCATTAACTTACGAAGGTTAATGGATAAAATCCAAAGAGGAACACCACCATGGGCAAAGATAATGT
>JBAQCP010000030.1:0-12682 GCA_049294295.1 Gammaproteobacteria bacterium
CTTCTGCTGTATGTTTGAAATGGATTCCCGCTTTCGCGGGAATGACAGTAGTGGCTCGTAATGACGTATATCACTACAAATTATCAAAGTAATCAATCGCCTCTTTCAACGACTGCACCGGTAACACTTTCATCCCATCAATCATTTTTTTACTCGCGTTTCCTTGCGGTACGACGGCTGTTTTAAATCCATGCTTAGCGGCTTCTTTCAATCGTTCTTGCCCGCCAGTAACGGGGCGAATTTCGCCAGATAATCCCACTTCACCAAATGCAATCATGTCATGCGGCAACGGGCGGTTACGGAAGCTAGAAAGAATAGAAAACAGAATCGGTAAATCAGCAGCTGTTTCTAAAATTTGTAAACCGCCGACTACATTTAAGAACACATCTAAACTATGTGTGGCAAGACCACTTTGCCTGTGCAAAATAGCGAGTAACATAGATAATCGCTGTGTATCTAAACCAACAGATAATCTCCGTGGATTACCCGTATGACTTTGATCCACCAATGCTTGTACTTCAACTAATAACGGGCGTGAGCCTTCTTTGGTAGCGGTGATAATGCTGCCAGCCACAGGTTGTTCTGATCGGGAAAGGAAAATAGCTGATGGGTTGCTGACTTCTCGCAGTCCTTTTTCAGTCATCGCAAATAAGCCTAGCTCATTGACAGCGCCAAATCGGTTTTTCACAGCGCGTATCATGCGATAACGGCTATCTTGTTCACCTTCAAAATAAAGAACGGTATCCACCATATGTTCGAGTACGCGCGGGCCTGCTAAGTTGCCTTCTTTCGTCACATGGCCAACTAAAAATAGAGCCGTTCCTGTTTGCTTAGCATAGCTTACCAGTTGCATAGCACTCTCTCTGACCTGACCGACTGAACCGGGTGCGGAAGAAAGAATGCTGGTATGCATCGTTTGAATGGAATCAATGACGAGAATTCTAGGCTTCTCTTTATGAACCTTCTCTAAAATTTTTTCTACCTGGGTATCGGCAAGCAACCATAGATGCTTTTCTGGTAAGCCAAGACGTCGTGCTCTAAGGGTGACCTGTTGAGGGGATTCTTCACCGGTAACATATAAAACCTTTAGTGCCTGACTTAAGTGGGCGACTGTTTGCAGGAGAATCGTGGATTTACCAATGCCAGGGTCGCCGCCAATTAACGTAGCTGATCCCGTAATAATGCCGCCACCCAATACTCGATCTAACTCCAAAGAGCCGGAACTTAAGCGAATGTCCTCTGCTAGCATGACATCAGCCATGCGAGTTAGGACTGCTTCCGTGCCTGCATAACCCTGAAAGCGGGATGAGCCGCTGATAGCCGGTTGGGAAATCTCTTCAACGATCGTATTCCATTCATTGCAGCCCGTACATTGGCCAGTCCACTTAGGGTAAAGTGTGCCACAGGTTTGGCAGCAGTAAGTTAATTTGGGTTTTGCCACGGGAGGTTCCTTAAATTGCGTCATCTGTCGTCATTGCGAGTAGCGTAGCCCGGCAAATCTTTTGCCGGGGCTCTTTGCTAAAATTAACGAAAAGCCCCGAAAAGCCCCGAAAAGCCCCGGCAAAAGATTTGCCGGGCTACGCTACTCGCAATGACGATAGTAAAGATTAATGAACACGCTCGATTATTAGGCATTCGTCAGTTATTCTATACTGATAGAATATCAAGAGGAAGCGTGACCGTGACGTTTAGACCGAGTTACCCTGATGGTGCTTATGGCGAGTATACTTTTACAGCAGATAAGCAACGGCTGGACTTAGATTATTTATACAATCTATTGTGCGTTCCTTCTCAGTATTCAACGGGGCTGCCCCCAGAGCGTCTGCCGTTAGTGATAGAAAATTCCTTATGTTTCAGTGTGTTCCATGAAGGTAAGCAGATCGGTTTTTCACGAGTGATTAGTGATAAGTCTGAATTTGCGTCTCTTTGGGATGTCTTTATTGATGAGCCGCATCGCCGCAAGGGGATAGGCCAAGCATTATTGAAATATATTTTTGAGCATTATGAGTTAAAAGGTATTTTCCGTTGGTTCCTAATGACGGAAGATGCGCATGGGTTATATCAAAAGTTCAATTTTAAGACAGAAGTCTATAATCCGTATATAATGATGAAAGTAAACGCATAAAAAAATAAGTCAAACCTGTTGCCAACAGACCCTAAAAAGAAAGGGCGGAGTCTTATATGCTTAGATGGTTGTTTTTTGGGAGTGAAAAAAAAGACGAAGTAAGCGTCACTCAAAAAATTCTCGATGAATTAGCAGTCGAGTTTCCTATCATGTCATCTATTTTTAAAGCATATCAACATTCACCAGTAGAGTTTAATGCTGCTTTGCTAGCATCACCAACCTGTTTGTCTAGTATTAAATCGTTTTATGAATCATTGCGGCAAGATGAGGCCTTGGCATTTATTGAGATGCTGTCTGACCCTGTGGTTGAACAAGTGATGGATCTGACAAGCGAGGATGAACAGCAACCATTTTATTTTGCTGAAGCCAAAGAAAAACGCGCTATCGCATTTATTAGAAAAATACCTAAATCTCGTTTAGGGCAATTAGTATATTTAAGAAATATGTCTGAGATAGGTTTAAAAGCTTCTCTATTCGCAGCGTTGATAAGCGAGTCTTTTCCTGAAACAGAAAATGACTGGGGCATTATTCAACCGCTTTTATTGGTAAGACTAGAAAAAAAACCTACCTATTTTACGAAAGTGATAGATGCATTAGACCCATCAGTTGCGCTTCACTTTATCCAAACATTGCCAGTTAGCATGGTAGAACACCTTGTTCGGTTTAATAGTAGGGGTGATGATTTTATTTATTTAAATGATTTCTATTTGGATGCTACGATTTCTAGTGCATTAATTAATAGGCTATCTAGTGGATTAGCCGCTAATATCCTAGCAAAAACTTATACGTTAGATAAGCAAAAGTACAACATTGTTTTTTCTTTACGTCCTTCTTTATTGGTCGTTTTTGCTAACCATCACGAAGAGTTGATAAAGGATCAATTGAGAGTTAAAGAATTTTCTGAGCAAATGCTGGATTACATCGAGAGCCTTAAGCAAAACGAATTTCTTTTGTTTGTTAAAGCCCTTCCTCCATCAGTATTGAAGTTAATGCTTGATAAAAAAACAACAAATGGCGATGCATTTTTAGCATTGGCTATTAAGCATAAAGAGAAAAGCGTCTTTTTGTTAGATACTGTTTCTTCTGAAGAGCTATATGACGTATTTGTAGACTATGTTCAGGGTGGTAGCCCGACAGAGATGATGAGTAATATCGCATGGTTTAGTGCTGAGAAACTCACTTTTTTCCAAGAACAATTATCGTTGAATAAAGCAGATAAAACAAAACAGACTGTATTATTACGAGAGATGCTAGATTTTTTGATTAAGCGTAGAATTGGTTCAATAGCGATAGATATTCCATCTATGTATAAAGAATTTAATTCCTATTTATTTGTACGGGACATAGTGCGGAAGCAGTTAGAGCAGAAGGTGTGGAAAGTTCCTAGCTCTCTTATGAGTTCATTATTATGGTCAGCTCCTGTTGTTGAATTGAGTACAGTAACGGCAGTGAAAAAGCTTGATGCTAGTGCGGAAACAGCTTTCGAGCTTTATCAAATGATTAATGCTTTAGAAAAAAAAGAGAAAGGTAATGGTGCGCCGGGAGATTGGCAGCAAGCAGAAGAAAAGATAAGAGCAGCATTGCAAATATTGTTGGTAAGTCAAGCAACGACTAGCCCACCCTTTGTATTATCAGAGGATGAAAAGCGTGTTTACACCACTATATACTCAGCTGTGACGGATAGGCAATCAGGGATGAAGGTAAACATGAAGTTGTGAGCTGGTTAATAGAACGGTGTAGCCTAGAGCATTGCTGTCGTACCCGCGAAGGCGGGTACCCATCCCTAACACAACCCATTAGCTGATATATACCCACACTATTTTTTGTACGATGGATGGGTGCCCGCCTTCGCGGGGGTATGACAGCAATGTGTCATCCGGGCTACATATTAATTACTCATCTTCAACTCTTCCCAATATTTCTCGTAAAGTGCCAGTATGTCATCCCCTACATCCGTTTGAAATTGTCCGCGTTTAAGCACTTCTTTTGATGGATAAGCAACAGGATTGTTTTGCACTTCTAGTGGCAATAGCTTTTGCGCGGCTAAATTAGCAGTAGGGTAATGGGTAGATAGTGCACTTTCTTTAGCAATATCAGCACGCAACATGAAATTAATAAAGGCATAGGCGGCGTCTTTATGGGGTGCATTTTTAGGAATAGCAAAGTTATCTACCCAGATAACAAAGCCTTCGCTAGGGAAAACAAACTTAATATTGTTATTTTCAGTCATGGCTTTAAAGCTATCACCATTCCACGCCATACCAACGGTTGCATCTTCATCAATTATGATGGACACAACAGTATCAGTTGAAAAAACTTTTACATTTTGCATTAATGCTTTTAACTTTAAAAAAGCCTGCTTAATATGCTCGGGATTTTTATCATTAGCAGAGTAGCCCAATGAGAGTAATGCCATTGAAAACACTTCTCGGGTGTCATCTAGTAACATTAGTTGATCGTAAAAGCGCTTGTCCCAGAAATCTGCCCATTTTGAAACTGTCTGTGGTTGATTGTATTTTTTATTGTAAAAAATACCCGTAATACCCCAAAGATAAGGTACACAATCATCAAGCTCTGGGTCGTAGCTGGGGTGCGCAAAGGCAGGATTTAGATTTTTTATGTTAGGTATTTTTGAAGTATCTATTTTTTCAAGTAAATTTTGTCTACGCATACGATCGACAAAATAACTAGACGGCATGATAACATCGTAGCCAGTTTTTTTGTTGGCTCGTAATTTGGCATACATGATTTCATTGTTTTCATAGGTGGAGAAATTGACTTCAATGCCTGTTTCATTTTCAAACTTGCGAACAATAAAATCAGGGACTTCTCCCGTGAAGGCATAAACATTTAAGATTTTTTTTTCTTCTGCATAGCAGGTAGGCGCTAATAGTAGGCAGACTATGCTTACCATCAAAAATGAATTAATTCTTTTCATATTATTTCCTTTTTAATGCTAGCTGCGATAACACCACCATAAAAAGGGTGATGCAAAATAAGACGCTGCACAAAGCATTAATTTCGGGTTTGATTCCTGAGCGCACCATGGAGAAAATGCGTAATGGTAAGATTTCAAATTCTGGGCCGCTCACAAAGTAACTAATGATGACGTCATCTAGTGATAGCGTAAAGCTCAATAACCAGCCCGCAAATAAAGCAGGCGCCAGTAATGGTAAAATGATACGCCTGAAAATTAACCAATCATTCGCACCTAAATCTTTTGCTGCCTCAAAAATATTTTTATCAAATCCAACTAGCCGGCTGTAAGTGGTGACAATCACATAGGGAATACAGAAGCTAATGTGAGCCAATAAGAGGGTAAAAAAGCCCAGATTTAATTGCAATGTCGTGAATAAAATCAGTAAGGCCGCACCTGTCACAATTTCAGGCGATAGGATAAGAATAAACACTAGGCCATTCAAAAATTGTTTGCCCATAAAGCGATAACGATACAAGCTAATAGCCGCTAGCATGCCTATTATGGTTGCAATTGTCGCTGCGGATAAACCTAGATATAAAGAATGCCAAGTGGCCGCCCACAAATCGTCATCAACAAATAAATCTTGATACCAATGCCAAGTAAATCCCTGCCAAACAAGCGAAAATTGGCTGTCATTAAATGAGTAAACAATTAAGACAATAATGGGAATATAAAAAAACAAATAAATTAAAGATAAATAACTTGAGGAGGTGAGTGATTTTAATTTCATAGCCACTCCTTCTTATTGCCGCGGTTGGACCATAAATAAATGAGGATGAGAACGCTTAATATTAGCGTTAGCAAGGTGCTAACAGCGGATCCCATGGGCCAATTTTGTGCCATTAAAAATTGGTTTTGAATGAGATTACCCAGCAAAATAGATTTCGCGCCCCCTAGAATATCAGGGATGTAAAACATCGTCATCGCGGGCAAAAATACAAGAATGCAGCCAGCAATAATGCCGGGCATGGTTAAAGGGATAATAATGCGTCTAAAGGTCGTAAAGCGATTTGCACCTAAATCGCGAGCGGCATCAATGAGATTGGTATCTAATTTTTCGACATTGGTCATGATGGGTAAAATCATGAAAGGCAATAAGTTGTAAACTAGACCAATAATCACCGCTGTATTTGTAAATAAAAGGACGAGGGGTTGGTCTATGATACCGAGTGAAAGCAACAGCATGTTTAAAATGCCTTTTGCTTTGATCATAGCAATTAAGGCATAGCTTCTAATGAGCGAGCTGGTCCAAAAAGGAATAATTACTAGTAACAGTAAAATACTTTTCCAGTGTCCATCCATGCGTGCAATGATAAAAGCAAATGGATAGCCTAGTAATAGGCATAGCAAGGTAGAGATGCCGGCAATGATAAATGATTTTTCAAAGATTTTTAAATAAATCAATTGGCCTAATTGCTGATAGTTTTCAAGCGTTATGGGTTTGCCCATAAAGATATTTTCATTGTGCGTCAGAAAGCTTGCTAAAATGACTAAGCAAAATGGTAAAAGTGCAAATAAAAATAACCACACCCACACAATGCTTAGTGAAAAAGTACGGAAACTGATATTAGGCTTCATAAGGCAAAATCACCTCCCAACCAGTTGCCCAATGTATCCAGACGGATTCACCAATTTTATATTCTAGCTTATCGTCATCTTCATCAAAAAATTCAGTCGCAGCAACTAATGCATTGTTGGTGAGTCTTACCATTAAATCGACAGTGGTACCTTTATAGATGACTTCTTCGACGGTGCCTGGAAACATTTCGCTAGGATCTTCAATGTCAGCCTGTCCCCAGACTCTAACGTCTTCGGGTCTTACCAAGACATTCACTTTTTCACCTAAGCGATGAGGCGTGCGGCTTTTGGCGACGCGTTGTTTATCTAAAATATTAACCGTAATGAGGTTGGGTTCTTCAATGGATACTACCTCACCTGAGAAAATATTTGCTTCACCGATAAACTTGGCAACATTTAGGTTGCGAGGTTCTTCATAAACCTCGCGTGGTGTGCCAATTTGTTCAATATTGCCTTCATTCATCACCACCACGCGGTCAGACATCGCTAGCGCTTCTTCTTGGTCATGCGTCACAAAAATGAAGGTAATGCCTAATTGTCGTTGCAGCTGCTTTAATTCAATTTGCATGGTTTTGCGTAGACGGTAATCCAGGGCAGATAAAGGTTCATCTAACAATAAAACCCGAGGATGATTAACAGCTGCCCTTGCAATCGCCACGCGTTGCTGTTGTCCGCCACTCAGTTGTGAGGGCTTACGATCGGCAAATTTTTCCAATTTGACCATTTTTAAAACGTTATTAACGCGAGTGTGTATTTCATCGCTAGGTGTTTTTTGGCATTTTAAGCCGAAGGCAATATTTTCATATACCGTCATATGGGGGAAAAGCGCATAGCTTTGGAAAACGGTATGAACATGTCGTTGATGAGGCGATAAACCGCTGACATCTTCGCCATCAATGCGAATGATGCCTTGGGTGGGTTCTTCAAAACCAGATATTAATCGTAATAATGTGGTTTTTCCGCAGCCAGAAGGGCCTAAAAGAGTTAAAAATTCACCTTCTTTTACGTTTAAGTTAATGTTATGCAGGATATCATTGCCTGACAGTGATTTGTAAATGCCGGCAAGTTCAACAACGTGATTAACCAACGCATGATCCTCCATCGAGCCCTTAAAGCAGCTGTTTAAAATAGGTGGTCTAAATGCTACAGATAGTAGGCAGCCACAGTTGGCTACATGAAAATCATACCATAAAAGAAAGCCGCCGATTATGGGGGGATGCTTACAAAATGTCTAGTAGTTCCGGCTGGGGTTAAAGTCCCAGCCGTCATTGCGAGCGTAGCGAAGCAATCCATGAGGGGTGCGCCGTCTCGAAAGGCCATTCCTAACAGCTCGCCCTTTACTCATTATAAAAAATAACGCTATGATGCGCGAAAGCTATATTCTTTGATCCCACGGAGAGGCCAACATAACATGCTCAAACAATCCATTTTCAACGTTATTGGCTATGCCGTTTTTATCGGTGCACCTATTTTCTTCATTATCAAAGCCACCCAAACGGTTTTTTCGGAAGGAAAGCAGCCAACAGTCGTGAAGTCGGAAGTGCAAGCCGCTAATGATAGGCCCTTACCTGTTTATATCGCTTAAGCGTAACTTAATGTTTTCATGCTACTATCGGCCAATAATAAAAATAAAAACCCTTCAAGGTATCAATTATGGCTAAGTCTAGACTTTTTCCTGCCTTAACAATGGCTATGCGTCCTATTCCTTTTATTCCTGCTCATGTTGATCTCAACTGCTTATATTCAGACTCTTTATTATTGATTAAAGACGAATTATTACCGTTTGTTTTGCAAGAGTATGGCAATACCTGGTCGATAGGTTTTCATGCTGCTGGTGTAGTAGCGCAAAAAGCTCGACTAGCAGATCACTTATTTGCTGATGAACAATCTGATTTTATCTATGACATTTTGGTTCGAGAGGAAGAGATCAATGGTGAGTTAGATATAGCTATCTATGCTGTTTGCCAAGATGAGCAAAAATTAGGCGAAGGGGCGTTTGGTAAGGTATTGCCTGTGCAGCGGTTAAATGGTCCTAAAAAAGGATTATGGTTTGCTGTAAAGGTAGTGACGGTGCAAGACGAAAAACAACTTTCCAATGCTTTTAATGAAGAGGAGATCCTGCATGATTTAGGTTTGGCAGGACCCAATACGCCTAGAAGCTCAATATCTGATGCTTCTTATACGCTGGATGAGCCAGTATTTGAGGAGCCAGTAAGAAGACTACGTAAGACTCTTAGTACCCGAACAGTCTCTTCGGGAACCTCGGGAAGTGAGGAGCGAAAAGACTCTATGCAACGTTCTGGCAGTGTGAAAATTAGAAAAGGTGCCGCGAAACTCGCGTGGCAGTCCCCAGGCTCAACAGCGAGTTCTCCGGTTCAAATTCAAACGCATTTGGCTGTCAGCCCAGCAACCCTTCATCGGGGTAGATCGACCAGTCATATTGTTCCTAAGCTTAAATTAACAGAATTAACAGAATTAAAAGTATCGACTGAAATTTTGCGAGATATCACAGATAGATTTGGGCCGCCTTTACGTTCAAACTCACCTATTTTTCTAGAAGATTTTGATGATGCCACTAAAGATAATATGCGTTATGAATACGACATTTTTATGGATTTAGTCAATGGTGAAAGTCTTAAGACTATTTTTGATAGAGAGCAGATAGCAACAATACCAGATGTTTTACGTATGCAAATGGCAATAGATTTTGCTGAGGAACTGCGTAATTTGATTTGTTTAGACCGTATCCATTGCGATATCAAACCGCAAAATGTGATGTACAACCAGTTTTCGCTAAAAGCTCATTTCATTGATTTTGGTGATGCTAGACGATTAGACCCTCAAACAAAGCAATGTGTAAGTGACCAATATAATGGCACCACTGTTTTTATGGCACCTGAACTTCGTCAAGAAGCGGTGAAGTTAATGCATGGAGATAAACCTAATTTTCTTGCTAACGAAAAGACAGAAGTCTATGCTTTAGGTATCTTAATTGCTGATATTTTTAATCTGCATTCAGACACAGCTCCTAGTATTGGCAGTGAAGATGCTTATGTAAGGGCGTCATATGATATGCATGAGCAGGATTCAACCTCTGTACTTGAATATCATATATTGCAATTGATTCATCGTGCCACAGCGACTAATCCTGCTGAACGAATATCATTAAAAGAGTTACAGCAAGAATTGACGACTTGCATGACGAGATATGTTGAAGAGAAAGAAATTAATGTTTGTGCATTTGATATAAGCAAATATAGCTTGGCTGATAATAATCAACAAGATTTATTATTTAAGCAGGCTGTTGAAGATTACCATGGTATTTTTGATGAATTGTGGTTTGTTGGTTTAATGTCATCAACCCAATCTTCTAAAGATTATGTTGAGTTGCGACGAAAATTTGAAAAAGAGCATGTGTTGGTTGGGGATGGTGTGGCTATTGGGCAAACGATTCGTGATGCACTTAAATGTTTGGATAGACATCTGGGAGCTAGAAGCATTAAGAGTAATGTGCAGAAGTTGGAATTTGAGCTCGCACCCACCAATTCCCCCTCGACCTGACCCCCTAAAAACGCTATTCTTTGCCTTTATTAAATAAAAATAAAGGCACTCATGCTGCAACCTATTGAATCATCTAAGATAATGCTATCAGCCGACTGTTGTTTGTGCGTTGGATTTGGTATGGGATCAATACAGGCTGATGCTGTTGGCGTTGTTTTGGGGCTGCGTTTAGGCTCTTTCGACTATTTGAAAAAAAATAATGATTTCGAAGTGATCGTTGCGCGGCTTGCTTCTTCTATTAATAGGCAAGGGATTCCGACGATTGCGGCTGATGTTTGTTTCGATGCTAAGTATGATCAGGCATCTTCGGTTAGTGTGTTTACTTTATCAATTTGTTTAGAGGGTGAGGATGTTTCTAAGAGGGAGATCCCTCACTGCGTTCGGGATGACAAACATGCACATCCTGCAGTAAGCGCTGATATTTTATGGCATCCATTGGCAGATGAAAAATCAATTTCTCATTCTTATTTCTTAGAATATTTTGATAAACAAGTACAAGGTCGAATGTTGCTTGAAGCAGGTGTTGCCGATGCTAGCGTGCTACAGTTTGATGACGCAAATTTATTAGCAGTCTCACTGAAGCAATTAATATTGACCAAGCATGAAAATATAGAACAAGCTATTCATTGCTTGCAAAAGCAAGTAACCCAAAGCGTCGTGGCAGTAGGGGCTGCGCCTTTAGGTATTGTTTATCATCTTTCTAGCCGCACCCCAGAAAAATACCAAGCGTATTTGCAGGCACTAAATGTACCCATTATCGCTAGTTTTATTGATGGGACAGACGATGCACTAACGATAGTCAGTTTGGGTCAGTTGTGTCGTGCAACAGATGTCACCACTCGTGATTTCAAGCGTGCAGAAACAACGATCATCTTGATAGACATCTCTCATAGCCTTTTGCCAAAACAGTTAATTCTTTCTGCACATGTTGTGGGTGATGCGGGTGTATTGATGGCACTTACTGAGATGTGCTTTAAAAACATGTTAGGCGTGAATGTCACGATACCACCAGAAAAATTATTATCAGAAGTGGGCAGTCTAATCTTGGAAGTTGCCAATGATAAGTTGAAAGACATAAGGCAATTGTTTGCTGATCATCAATTGACGTTTCTTCAACTAGGACGTACGACTAAAACACCTTTGATTCAAATAAACAAAGAAATTCAATTATCTTTGCAGGCAGTAAAAGAAAGCTGGCAGCAAGGTTTGCAAGCGAGAGTGATCTAATGAAAATTGCTATCATCCAATTTCCTGGTTCAACAGGTTTGCGTGACGTTCAGTTAGCTGTGTTGCGAGCGGGAATGGAGCCTGTCGATTTTTTTTATGATCAACCGTTGGATTGTTTGGATGATATGCAGGGTTATGTGTTAATCGGTGGCTTTTCATTTGATGACGAGCCTCGTGCCGGTGTGATTGCTGCTTTGCAACCTGTTATGTTAGCGCTTGCAAAGCAAAGCGAGCGAGGTTTGCCTATTTTAGGAATAGGGAATGGTGCGCAAATATTAGTAGAATCTGGTTTGGTGCCAGGGCTTGAAAATAATAAAAAATCCATCGCACTTGTTCAAAATAAGCGAATGTTTGATGGCAAGCTTATCGGTCACCATGCTTATAACACTAATCTTGATATTAAATTAAGTGCGGATTATCAACGCAATGCGTTTACTCATCGCTTAACGAAGAATGATATATTAAATTTACCAATTGCTAGTGCTGAAGGTCGATTTGTGATGTCTGATGCACTGCTGCAAGAAATCCAAATCAATGGGCTTAATGTATTTCAGTATTGTGATGAGATGAATAATGGCTCTCGCGACAATATAGCGGCTATTTCAAATAAAGCTGGCAACGTCATGGCCATGATGCCGCATCCTGAACGCACCCCTGCAGGCGATGTGATTTTCCTTAGCATGAGGCATTATATTAAGAGCGGGTATAGAGAAGTGATTGCTCCACTTAATTATTATCCTCGACAATATCAGGTGAAGCCGTATGTTAAGCCTGCAGCTGCTTTTGAAATTGTGCTTGATACAGCAGCTTTGAGGCATAAATCTGATATAGTTAATCGTTACTTGCAAATGAATAGCCAATGTTTTCGGTATTTTGAAGTTTATTGTGAATCCGAGCGAGCGTTGCAACAGATAAAAGATAGTGGTGGGTTGTTTGAATCTGATGATCGATTGGTATCCGTTTCTCAGTTTACAGGGGCTTTGTTAGTTAAGCCTAAAGATGATGTATTAGGGCAGTATATTACACAAACACTCCGATCAAGATTTGGTTTGGAAGGCGTGCTTGCTGTGAGTTCGGGGATGTTGTGGGTAGGGGTGGCGGCGTCTGTTAGACCGGTTGTCTTTAATTCAGTGATTGAAGATTGTTATCAGTATGAATGCTGCTAGTAAAGTAACATTTATGCTGTCATCCCGAGCCACTGACTGTCATCC
>JBAQCP010000031.1:0-6652 GCA_049294295.1 Gammaproteobacteria bacterium
GCTCTATTTAGCATGCCCCTTCACCTTAGCTCCCGACTTAACAGGCGCTTTTTTCGATTTTACTTTTTTACCAACCGACGCATCTTGCTTTAAACTTTTCTTCAACAAATCAACAAAATTGATGACATTGCTAGTCGCATGCGGCGTTTTTGATTTTTTCTTTTTACTAGGTTTAGCATGGCTAATTTTTTCTTCTACCCAAACCTGCAATGCTTCTCTGAATTCATCATGATAAGCTTCCGGATCCCATTTCTCTGTCATGGAATCAATTAACTTCTTAGCCATATCAATTTCTTTACTGGTAATTTTATAAGATTTAATATTTTCTTCTGGCAAATCAAACTCAGTAGGTTTTCTGAGCTCTTGATGGTAATGCAGTAGATTTAATACCAAGGCATTCTCATAAGGCATTACCACTGCAAGATATTGGCGAGTATGAATGGTTACTTTTGCCACCCCTACCTTTTTAACATTTTTTAATGTTTCACGTAAGATAACATAACCCTTATCACCTTTTTTATCCGGCACTAAGTAATAAGGCTTATCAAAATCCATATAATCCAGGCTAGACTTCGTCACAAAACTATCTATATTGATCGTTTTATTATTTTCACCTGCGATCGCTTTAAAATCTTCTTCTTTTAATACAACAAAATCACCTTCTTCATATTCATAGCCCTTGGCAACGTTGTTCCAAGGAACTTCAGCGCCGGTATTTTCGTTAACACGAATATAACGCACACGCGCGTTATCACGACTATCAATTAATTTAAATTGTATATCAAAGCGCTTTTCTGCTGGATAAAGCACGACAGGGATATTAACTAATCCAAATGAGATGTAACCTTTCCAAATTGGTCTTGGCATGTCGCAAGCACCTCCCCTAATATACCGAGTGTTGCTTGAAAAAATACCTAGCATTAATAATATTTGCGTCATTCTATCTTATAATAATAGCATGCAGAGCATTTCTCATGCTCTATCCATTAGCAAATTGAATTTTTTGTTAGCAAAATGAGGCACTTACTTTTAAGGAGAATAATCATGGAAAAGCGCATACCTGGCGATGAAAATGAAAATTTACCGAAAGAAATACCTAATAGACCCGATCCTGAGAGAGAATATCCAACAACAGATCCAATTCCTGATGCAGAACCTGGAAAAGATAATCCTGTGAATCCACAGGTTGATGAACCGACACCTAAAAATAAAAAATAATGCAGCCCGGGTGACCATAGGAAACCCGGGAACTTTAACACTTAAAAACCCTAAGGCTTAGGCCTCATAGGTTTATTTTCTATACGGGCTGACCAATACTCCATCGCCCCCGCCCAAACACCCACAATAGCTGGATTCAATTCATCCTTATCTAAGGTAGTGGCCATTCTTTCTAAAATAAAACGGCAAGCATAAATATAAGCATTCAATACTGTTTTAAAATTTTCCTCAGAAATAGTCAGCCCACCTTCGCCAATAGGCATTTTTTTATCAAGCATAGCCTCGTACATTTCTTTCATGCTTTGAACATTATTTAAAGTCAGATGGAAGGGGAAAATTTGATGATTTAAATAGGCAGCTATTTCAAAATACACACGAATGCTTACCGGCATAAAATCACTATCAACAATCACTACTCCATCTTTATCAAAACCTATATTGGCATGATGCATATCTTCGATAAGTGTCATCGCAACAGCGTATTGAACAATGGCTTTATCACCATATTTAGTTTTTATTTCCTGGGTGTAACGGCTCCTTTCAGCATTTTGCTCTTCTGCTGTAATACCTAATCTTAAAAAATTTTCAGATAACGTAAAATCAGGTATTAAACGAGAAGCTGTATATATCTTATCAGCCTCAGAAAATAAGCGAATTTGTGCATGCCTAACGCCAATAACATCTTTTACCACTCGATAATTATATTCAGCCGTATAAGCATCAAAAAAGACCTGATCTGACAATGGAATATATCCTACGCCAATTTGCCCATGCTTTTTAAAAAAATAGGCATGATCAGACTTACCTTCAATATGACATCTTTCAGCCAGGTTGGTGCTTTTTTTAACTGCAATGCAGTCCCTTCTTGTCCCAGGAATAATTTTAGGGCTAGTATGTTTGACGGCAGTTGCAACTGAAACAATTCCTGATAGGACAACCAAGACTAATAATAATTTTTGTGGAGTTGTTAGGCGATTATATACACTCAATAAAGTTGATAGCGTTGGAGGGTGCTGATAGGCTGTGGCCGCTGCAAAGTTGACGGGGTTTAAGCTGAATGCTTTTTCTTTAGGCTGCGTGTATGTGCCAATTTTTTGACGATGTTTTGATTCGTTTGTGTTGCCTCGTTTGATGTGTTTAGTACTTTTTTTATTGGGCATGGTTGTTGCCTCTTTTTTAAGTTTAATTGTTTGCTCATACTCCTGTCATTCCCGCACAGGCGGGAATGACAGCAGTGTTACTGCAATAGCAACAATACCATCCCACCCATCAATGCAAACTAGTACGGTACCTAGGATTAATAATATTCGGCGCCTGTAAAACAAACTTAGGAATCGCTACCGTAAAATGCACGTCATTTAAATCCTGCATTTCATAATGCCCTTCCATCGTCCCTTGTGGGGTTGATAGCTGGCAGTAGCTTGTATAATTAAATGTTTTACCGGGCTTCAGCAGCGGCTGCAGGCCCACTACCCCAACACCATGAATTTCTTCTATTTTTCCCGACACATCGGTAATCAACCATTCACGATTAAGCAACTGCACGATTTCATTAGAATTATTTTCAATGGTAATATCATAGCTCCATACAAATTTATGGTGGAGCGCATCTGATTGCATGTTATCAAACGCAGCTTTTGCCGTGACAATAATATTTTTCTTCATGGATTCATCACCTTACTTTGCTATCTTCAATGATAGCCTTTAATAGTTTTTGATGTATACCACCAAAACCACCATTACTCATAATAATAACATGATCCCCAGGTCTAAGCGTTGGCAGCAGCGCTTGAATCAGTTGATCTACTTCGCGATAACAAGCCGTTGGCTGCTCAAACTGCGCCAATACCTCTTCCAAGCCCCAATCTGCTTCCGTTGTCTTGCAAAACACAACATCCGCTTCTTTTAACGATGCTTGAATCTTATCTTTATATACGCCTGTACGCATGGTATAGGAACCAAATTCTAACACCGCAATAATACGCGCCTTGCCTACGCGTGCACGTAGACCTGCAAGCGTAGTAGCAATGGCTGTTGGGTGATGAGCGAAATCATCATAGATAGTAATATCATTCGCCTTGCCTTTGATTTCTAATCGTCTTTTTACATTTTTAAAACTAGATAAACCATTCGCTGCCATGCTGGCGTCAACGCCTGCATGGAAGGCCGCGGCAATAGCTGCTAACGCATTATTAACATTATGCTGGCCGATCAAATCCCAAGTCACTGTCCCCACTACTTGTCCGAGGTGCAAGACATCAAACACGCTGCCATCTTCTTTATGACACACGGCTTGCCAATCACTGCCTTTACCAAAGGTATTAATAGGTGTCCAACAACCATGCGTCAAGACATCCGCTAAATTCTCATCTTCTTGATGAGAAACGATTAGGCCATTACCAGGAACCGTTCGTATTAAATAATGAAACTGCTGCTTAATCGCTGCTAAATCTGGGAAAATATCAGCGTGGTCAAATTCAAGATTATTTAAGATAAGTGTTTTGGGGTGGTAATGAATAAACTTAGAACGCTTATCAAAAAAAGCACTGTCGTATTCATCAGCTTCAATGACAAAATATTCTTGCTTACCTAAACGAGCCGACACGCCAAAATTTTCAGGGATACCGCCGATTAGAAAACCAGGCTTGAGTCCAGCATGCTCTAATATCCACGTTAACATACTAGTGGTTGTGGTTTTGCCATGCGTACCAGCAACGGCTAATACCCATCTATCTTTTAAGACATTCTCAGCCAACCACTCAGGGCCAGAAATATAAGGAATCCGCTGATCCATGACATGTTCTATAGCGGGATTTCCGCGCTTTACGACATTACCCACAATCACGCAATCTACGTTTGCGGGAATGTGCTTAGGATCATACCCTTCAAACAGGGTAATGCCTTGTTCTTGCAACTGCGTGCTCATCGGTGGATAAACATTCAAATCAGAACCTGTCACCTGATGTCCGTTTTGTTTGGCAATTAACGCAATGCCACTCATAAATGTGCCGCAAATTCCCAAAATATGTAACCGCATGTGATCCTATGCCTCTAAAATTCTATCTGTTTGAAAATCAACCATTGACCTTTCACGATGGAGCGCATATAACAATGAGAGAGTATTATTATCGAATTTAAGTTATCCCGCAAAGGATTAGCAGGATGGACGGACAAGTATTATTTGATGCGATCATGGATAGCGCGATTCTGCTGGATAAAGCAGGTCGGGTGATCAATTGGAACGCAAGTGCGACTGCCCTCTTTGGCTACCCAAAGAAGGAAGTACTGGGTCGCTCGGTTAATCTCATTTACAACCAAAACCACTCTTTCCCCAAACTCATTCAAGAAATGACGGTCCAAAACAGACGCTGGCAGGACGAAATAACCTTTATTCGCAAAAATGGTACGCAAGGTGCCTGCAAAGCGACCCTCATTTTACTACCTCCCAATGAGCAATATAAAACGTCTGCTTTACTCATTAATCAAAATATCAGTCTTTATAAGCGAAACGAAGACGAGCTAATGAAGCAATCCCGACAACTATTATCTGGCTTTATGAGTGCTAACGCCCTACTCATAGAAACGATGAATAGCCTGGCTCAAACTGAGAAAAAGCTTAAAGAAAGTGAATTAAGCTTTCGATTGTTAGCTGAAAATGCCACTGATGTGATTTCTCTGCATGCACCAGATGGCCGCTATTTATATGTTTCACCCGCCTGCTTGAATGCAACGGGCTACTCTTATAACGAATTATTTGGCAAAAATGTTCAGAAAATTATTCATCACGATGATTTTTCTAAATTCAAAAAAGCCATTACCAACCGTCGTGAAACGAATAACAATAAAACCATCACGTATCGCATTAGACGTAAAGAAGGCGAATTCCGTTGGTTTGAAAGCAATGTGCGAATTATCGTTGATCAACAAACCCGCTTAATCAATGAAATACAACTCACCTCACGTGATGTAACAGATCGTATTTTAGATAAAAAAGCACGCCTGCGCGGTCAACAATTAGCTCATGTATTTCGCCTGAGTACTATGGAAGAAATGGCTTCGGGTATGGCACATGAAATTAGCCAGCCATTAGGCGCGATTGTGAATTATACGCGCGGCTGTGTTCGCCACTTGGAAAATACAGCACATGATCGCGAACAATTAGTCACCGTCATGCAAAAAGCGGTTGCACAAGCAGAACGGGCGGGAGAAATTGTTCAGCGCTTAAAAAACTTTTTCTGCAAAGGCCAGCTTGTTAAAACGCCGTGCAAAATACACAATGTGATTAGAGAAACTGTCAGCCTCATTAAGAATGAGCTAACCAATTCCAAAACCAAAATAGATTTGGAATTTGATAAAAACCTGCCGTATATTTTTATGGATAAAATTCAAATTCAGCAGGTATT
The DNA here is from genome assembly GCA_049294295.1 of Gammaproteobacteria bacterium. Lineage (GTDB taxonomy): Bacteria > Pseudomonadota > Gammaproteobacteria > DSM-16500 > DSM-16500 > Aquicella. The sequence continues at coordinate 5,622 of JBAQCP010000031.1, forward strand.
AATGAATTTAATCAATAATGCCATTGAGGCCATGGTGCAAACCCATACCAAAGAAAAACGTATTCATATTCAAACGAAAACTATTAACAGCAAAATGATTGATATCACGCTGCATGATACTGGACCTGGTTTTTCTAAAGAAATCGTCAATAAAGTGTTTGAGCCTTTTTTTACCACCAAAGCACACGGGCGCGGTATGGGGCTCGCCATTTGTCGTTCGATTATTGAGGCACATGGCGGTGAATTTACCATTCATCCGTCCACTCGTCAGAGCCAAAGCTGGATACGCTTTTCATTACCTATTTCAATATAAGGAGATCTACTATGTCAGCACTTGACCCTATTGTGTATATTATTGATGACGATCAAGCCATGGTGGAATCCCTCGTTTGGATTATTGAATCCATAGGCTTGCAGGTGAAAACTCACGTTAGAGCGCAAGATTTCCTTGAAAGATACAATCCACAACAACATGGCTGCTTGCTTTTAGACGTGCGCATGCCGGGCATGAGCGGTCCTGAGCTGCAAACCAAGCTCAATGAACACGGCCTGCCTACCCTACCCATTATCTTTATTAGCGGGCATGGTGACGTTCCTTTAGCGGTACGCGTGATGAAAGCAGGTGCCATCGATTTCCTAACCAAGCCATTTAATGACCAAATTTTATTAGAGAGCATTAACAAAGCCCTGCGTATTGATAAAGCTAATCGTGAAAAACGTCAGGAATGCGCACAAGCTAGGGCTAAATTCGCTCTACTCTCCCCTAGAGAGGTGCAAGTGCTGCAAGGTATCGTTGCAGGTAAACCTAATAAAGTCGTCTCTGCGGAGCTTAATATCTCGCTCAAGACGGTTGAAGCGCATAGAGCATCCGTCATGAAAAAAATGGGGGCAAGGTCGGTGCCGGAGCTAGTTAAATTGGTCTTAACTAACTGTGCACAAGAAGAAACGGTGGAAGAAGAATAAAGAATACCCGATAAGGTGGTGATTTTTTTGTTATTCCCGCGCCACCCACTGTCATCCCTCGCTACGCT
>JBAQCP010000032.1:0-6331 GCA_049294295.1 Gammaproteobacteria bacterium
GCTGTAGAAGGTTCTCTGGATCCCGTGGTCATGCCATGGGGCGACGAGGCGTTGAGAGAAGGCTGCGAGGTAGTAAGAGTGGCAGACAAAGCCCCCCTCATCTCCGTCGCCCCCATGATGGACTGGACTGATCGCCACGACCGCTATTTCCTGCGCCTCATCGCCCCCAGCGTCCTGCTATACACCGAAATGATCACAGCCCAAGCCTTAAAACACGGCGATAGAGACCGCCTATTAAAGTTCGACCCAACTGAACACCCCTGCGCTTTGCAACTAGGTGGCAGCGACCCAGTATTACTAAGCCAAAGCGCCAAAATGGGCGAAGACTTCGGCTACGATGAAATCAACCTAAACGTCGGCTGCCCCAGTCCGCGTGTCAGCGCCGGCCGCTTCGGCGCTTGCCTTATGTTTGAGCCCAACTTAGTCGCCGACTGCATAGCCGCCATGCAAGCTCACGTTAAAATACCTGTCACCGTTAAATGTCGCATTGGCGTCGATGATCAAGATTCATATGAAGCCCTACACCATTTTATTCAATTAATTCAATCTGCTGGCTGCAAAACGTTTATTATCCACGCCCGAAAAGCTTGGTTAAAAGGACTAAGCCCTAAAGAAAACCGTGAAATTCCGCCTTTGCATTACGATGTGGTTTATCGGATTAAACAAGATTTCCCTGAGCTCATCATTATTTTAAATGGCGGTTTAAAGACGACTGCTGATATTGATGCTGTGTTGCCACAGGTGGATGGCGTAATGATCGGTCGGGCGGCGTATCACCAACCTTATTTACTGGCTGACATCCAGTCTAGATATTTCCAAACGGGGACCTTAACTCGCCACGAAGTCATCCAACGTATGCTGCCTTATATAGAGGCGGAAATCGCTGCAGGAACACGTTTATCTAGCGTTACGCGGCATCTCTTAGGTTTATTCCAAGGGCAGCCTAGGGCTAATACTTGGCGGCGCTTTCTAAGTGAAAACAGCCACTTAGCACATGCAGGGGTGGATTGTGTTAGACAGGCACTTGAGTTAATGGTGTAGTGCTGCGGCACTTATTCTTTGAGAGCAAGTGGTTCCCTGTCCGCTTTAAGTTCAATAGTTGATCAAATTGTAATTTTAATTTACAATCAACCCAGTATTGTATTGTCTGAGTTCTTTGCGTTTCATAAGAGCAAAATATAATAATAAAACTTTAACGGGGAGTATTCTAAAATGCGCTCGCATCAAAATAATCTATCTATAGATTCACTGCCTATAGAAGTATTACTAAACATAGCATCACTTTTTCATTATTCAAATTGTCTTTCTTCATCGCCGACTTCTTCTTTATGGAATTCGATGGAACAAGATGAGGTAGTGTGGGAAAGTCGATTCAAAAGATTTTTTTTAGACATATTACCCGAAGTAAGAGATGAATCAGAAAAAGATGAATTTGGCAAAATAAATTATAAAGCTAGCTTTAAACAAGCTTATAAAAACCTCAAAAATCATTTTAATAATCAAGAAGCTTTAGATGATTGTTTAGCCTTTCGTTGTGGTGATTTAGACAGGCTAAAAATAATTTTAGCGGCGGAAAATTGGAAAGAACGTTTTGCACGCCCAGATTGTTACGGTAAAAGTTTTTATTATTTTTTGAGGTTGCAAAAGCAAGGCCATCACCGACAAGCTATCTTAGATTTAATTTATAAAAAATATCAATCCGTGCAAGTACTTTCTAAATCAGAAATTGAAAACGCTGCTCAGTGTGGACAGCTTGATCTCATCAAACCTTTATTTAATTTAATTTATGACGAAAATATACCTCCAGTACCAGAGGTAAACCAAAGATATAATATGGATTATTGGAGCTGGTATTCAAACGTTAAGTTAAACAATCCTTTGGGACCAAATAAGATGACATTAAGACAGGTTTACCCAACTGTACATTTGCCGCAAATAGCTTCCAAGGCTGTCGAGTTTAATCATGAAGATTTATATAAATTTATAGAAAGTAGTGGTGAATATGAATGGGATCAATTCTCTTATAATGGCCAAAGAAATATATTTAATATTTTAGATTCTATCATTAGGAATCAACGAGAAGTAGTTTTAACAAAGCATCTTGCTGATAGAATTTTTAATTTGCTTACGACATTTCCTGAAATGCAAGTTATGCCTAATATTGCTGCGCTGACTCCTATCATGCAATCCTTTGTCGCTTATGAAGCTAATAGTCTTGTGCATATGGGGCTTTTCTTTTGGGCGGTGGTGCTTAAACAAGAGAAATATATCGCTGACTGTAAATTTAGCGAAGAAGATAAAAGGCTTTTGGACGATGATGAAAGAAAAAAGTTTTTTTATAATAGAACTTATAAACACGCAGCCAGTTATTTTATTGCTTTAATTGAAAAGGGCTGCATGTTTTTTGGAAGATCCACTTCATACACACGTAGCGGAGAATGGCACTGGACGGGAAAATGGCTTGTCAATGAAGCGTTTGATAGACACCCATTATATTTTGTTCTAGCTACGAGAAATTATGCTTTACTTAAAAAAATAGTTTTAAACTTGGAAACCACTCCAGATGTAAAAAGATATTTGCTTGAAGCTGCTACAATGAGAGATGACGTTTTTGCTTTTAAATTTATAGTGAAAAATGGTGGTATAGTAAATGACATCATCATAAATACAGCGGTATCTTTTAACAGTTTTAAGGTTCTGAAGCTGATTGTTGCGCAACCATATGATCAATCAGTATTGCATGAAGCTCTTATTAAAAGACCCAGCGCAGATATTTTTTCAATTTTACCTGATGATTTTGATTTTGATAGGAAAGCTTCTTGTGGATCAACATTATTATCTGCTGTCGTTACCAATATAGACAGTCAAAATTATGAAGGTGTAATAACAATATTAAAAACTTTAATTGAACGTGGTGCCGATCCATTTTTTGAGAGTGATGATACAGGGCCAGGTCGTACTGCGAGAGAAAGATTAGAGATATATGCTGGATATGCATTAAAACAGTTTTTAAAAGATAAGAGCTTATTTGGAAGATTTTTTAAAAAAAATAATATATTAGAAATATTAGAAGGATGTTTAAATGATCCTGAGGCTTATTTATCAAAGCTCGATCCTAATTTGAGGCAAAGGGCACAAATAATAATCGACGCCTGGGATTATATTAATAGAATTGAATATGAACGCCTTGAACCTGAATTCCATGCTGGTCTTAGTAGTATATAATGTTCATGAAGCGGCATGCTAAGCCATTTATGTAGCCCGATCATCTGTATTCGTGACTGGCACAGAAAAGACAAGTAGGGAAGTGCCTACTAGCAACAAACATTAGTCAATATTATTCATTAAGAGAGAAGAAAATGTACAATTTTTTGGAATATTATGCAGATGCTGCAGGCTTATCAGGGGTAACCATGGTATTAGTGGCATATTATTTATTGAATATTAAAACGCTAGCATCGGATGATATTAAATATGTTCTGATGAACCTTGCCGGGTCTGTATTGCTGCTATATTCGTTGGCTTTTCATTGGAATCTGGCCTCTGTTTTAATTGAGATCGCTTGGATTTTAATTAGTATGATTGGCGCTTATCGTTATTTTGCTAAACGTAAACTGAAAAAGAATTTCCATCTTAATATTGTTGAATTGAAACCAATTAAAAAAATACTAAAATAATAATTAGAAAAAAACGAGGGTATTATGAGTTATTCGCTTTATATGACTATTAAAGAGTCAAGTCAGCTGCATTTATTTATTAAACGACTGCAAGCTGACAATGTATTTATCCCTATCGATATTATTAATAATTGGAAATTATTAAACCAATCGTTAAAAACCCCTAGACTTAAAGATGCTGCTATTGTTAGTGCTAGAAAGAAAATAAAAAATATATATAAAGCATTGTTTGAATTTTTTTCAGGAATGATAGCTGACAAAGAAATTGAACTTTATCAGCGTGGTAGGGTTGATCTGTTGCAGGGTGTTGATGATACGGCAGTTACTAATATCTATTGGATATTTGTTACCGCTAAAGCTAACGCTGAATATCAACTAAAAAAAATGGATGTTTTGGGGGCGCTTGGTCATAGCAAAGTGTTGATAAATTACGAACGCGCTATTAGTGATGTTTTAGAGCAGCTATATGTGTTTGTCAATTCTAAAAAAGCTTTATATCAGGCATCTGATGTTTGGCAAATGGTCGAAATTGATCGGTATTTTAATAGCATAGATACGGACTTGTTGATCGGATTATTGAAGATTTCGACATCTGATTTTTCTGAAAAATACCAGGCGATCATAACAGCTAACAGGGTTAACGAAAAAAAATATCGTATCGCTTTTTTATATCAACAAGTCATTAAAGAGCTTATTGATAATATTCAGCCTGTTTTACAGGATAAGCGCAAAAATATATTAGATTTATTGAGTAAGTTGCGGGATGCACAACGTCAATTGAAAAAGAATGACACTACACCTATGACAGACGAAATAAAGAAAATGTCATCTTCTTTGAAGATTGCTTTGCAGGGTTTAGATTCTATTCTATCGCCAAGTTTGTCAACGGGTTTATATTTGGCCAAAAAACAGGCTTACGCTAGTTTTGATAAGCTAACTATCGTAAATCTATCTAGTGCCGCACCTATATTTGACCAATACAGGCACTATCAGCGGTATGTCTTCGCGTTGTTTACTGGCAAGCCTTGTAATTTATTTTTATCTGAAAACGATTATCATTTGATGTCTAAAAAAACAGACGATTTTTTAACAATATTGTCTTCAACTGCACAAACATCATTGGAGCTGAATCAGCATATTTCTGAGCCTGTGCGTATAAAATCGCCCAATTTAAAGCAAGGTATATCTAATAGCTTTTTTCTTGGTACGATCAAGGTCGGTGATCATGATAAGAAAGAGCAGGCGCTTCCTTCCATCAGTAAGCAGCCATCCAATTTAAATAAGAGGTAATCATGAGCAATTTGTTTGAATTAGCTAAAATTGAAAAATATCAATTAGACTGGTTTTTACAATCCCTACGTTCTTTAAAATGGACTATTTCAAGTGATGTTTTAGATAAGGCTGCATCTATTCAGGCGTTGCTTGACACGCCATTCGACCATGACGTTGATTCTAATGTTGAAGATGAACACGATATGTTACCGCCGCGCACGAGTTCAATTGATAGAGCAAGAGATGATATATTGACAGTGTACACATCGTTAATTAGCGAATTTAAATTTACTATCAATAAGCTAAATGACGAATTAGAAGATCGAAATCTGGACCTTGAGCTAGATATTACGCCAGCTGCTTTTAATAAACTATATAATGATTTGTATGCAGCCCAAAAGAAAGCTGAGGTTTGCAAGTCAACAGAAAAAACTGACTTGGATTGCTACGCCCTAGAGATTCAGTCGTGTTTGGCGGATATGTTTCCCTTATTGGTCGAAATAAATAGCGTATTTCAGAGCACTAATGTATGGGATAAAGCTCAACTTGATCATTATCTTTCTGAGCTTGATCTGGATTTTATAGATGGGCTGATAGATTTGGTGGAAGGCTTCGATGAAAGTAGATACGAGAAATTTTGTATGCAGTACGATGATATTAACGATCTGCCGTATACCGACTTGGTTAGAGTGAATTTGACTTCAATGAATAAAGAAATAATGAATTTTTTTCGAGATTCTTATCAAGCTCAGTGTAAAAAAATGCATGAGACGTTCTTACCCCTGGCGGATGCTAGTGCCCAATATAAACAATTAGAGGCTGCATCCATGCTGGATGTTCCTCGCCTCGTTATTCGGAACGATGATGGCAGGCAAAAGGAAGATTTTCTGTCTACCCCATTGAGAAGAATTAAAGATATAACGCAAACTTTTAAAAATTATTTGCTGTTTGGGAAAATATATTTTTCAATCGAGCATAATTTGTTTCCTGATAATGAAATGACGCCATTAGCAGATTTTTCTAGAATTAATTGCCTGCGTTTCATTGAGGAATATAAACGATTACGAGAGGAAAGATTGGATTCGTTTAATGTGATAATGGGTTATTCATCAGTCTCTGATAAGTTTAAGTTTGATATGCAAAATGCAGTTTTTTTGAGTAGTGTATTATCGCCATGGCAGAAAGCCTCTCCTATGCCTGTCATTGGTACTCCTTCTAATTACGGTATGTTTTTTGTGAGTTTGCCGAGACCAGTGCCTGTTGTTGATGTGATAGCGCCAGAAAATGATAATAGTGTTTCTAAGGGCAAAGCAGAACCTCGCTAAAATGACAGAGAGTGTGCCGTCATTGCTAGCCACTACTGTCATCCTGAGCGTAGCGAA
>JBAQCP010000033.1:0-38512 GCA_049294295.1 Gammaproteobacteria bacterium
GAATGACAGTAGTGGCTCGCAATGACAGCAGTGGTTATTGCTAGGCACAGACTTACTTACAATGACGGCATGCCAGCAACAGTTTTTTGTTTGCCACGACACGTAATTCACCTAAATGCACATCACCTTAAACTTAGCAATCATCAAAAATCATACATACCTGCAAGAAATTACACACTCCCAGTAGACTTTTAAGCTGATTCGATGTTAAATTTTAACATCTTAAGCCAAATAGACCTCAAGGATATCGAACATGTCACGCAAAAAAACCGCTAAACGTCCTGCTACACGCCAAACAACTGCTCAACCAGCAATGAACGTCAACAAGATGGAAAAAGACCTTCAAGAAGCGCCAGCTAAATTAGCGGCTAGCATTAATAAAGAAATGGCCAGCCAAGCACAAAAACAAACTAAATTAAAAAATGCTTTAAACAAATTGGCAAAACAAATTAAAGCATCTGAAAAGCGCGTGAAAGCAGCTAGCAAACTTAAAACCGCTGCAGGCAAAAAACAATTAACCGCTGCTAAAAAATTACATGCAGACATGATGAAATCTGAAATTGCGCATACCAAAGAAATCAAAGAAGCAGGTATTGCTGTTGTTGAATTACAAGCTAAAGCTAAAAAAATGGCTGCGATTGTAAAACACATGAATCAATTTGACAAAGATTGGGCTAAGCAAGAGAAAGAAGCCGCAGCAAAAGCAAATCAAAAAGCTAAAGAAAGATTAAAAGCTAAAAAAGCAGCTAAAGCCGCTGCTAAAAAGCAAAAAGCTCACACCGCTACTGACCATATGGAAAAAACATCTGCTGATGACTCCATGTTTGAAGAAGCAATGGAAGCTGCTGATACAACAGAAGCGTTGTAACCCTATCCTACTAAATACTATCAATCCCCAATTGTCGAATGATGACTGGGGATTGCAGTCATCAATGGTCATGGATAGATATCAGTAACACTATGGAAAGTATGGAGTTTTTTAAATGAATAAACATATGGCGACGCTTGGCGAATTAGAAACAATTACGCTAAAGCAAATTGTAAAAGATACTTTGCGTAATTATTTTTCTAATATCGGTGGCGAGCAACCTATCGATTTTTACAATATCTTACTCGAAGAAATCGAACGCCCTTTGCTAGAAGTATTGATTAATCACACGCATTATAATCAAGTTAAGATGGCGCAAATTTTAGGTATTTCTCGTGGCACATTGAGAAAAAAATTAAAGCAATATGGTATGTTAGATTAGGCATGAAGGTGCCGCTGTGTAGCCCGGATGAGCGTAGCGACAACCGGACTACACGGCAGCAATACCAAGGACACCATCATCCAGGACGGAAACATGGACGCCGCACTTCCCTCATTAACGACATGGATTGCTGAGGTAAATACCCTCTTAAAAACACAATCTGCGGAAAAAACGTGGGAAAAAATATCGCACAATAAAGCATTCCTGCGCGAACCATTCGCCGTACACCAATCTATTTTTAACCTTATTTACCCGAATTGGCATCAAGACCCAGAAAGTGCTCCCGCTTGGATACCAAGCAGTGATGTTGTTAAAACCGCAAACCTCACTCAATTCATGGCAACACTAGGTTTCACCGATCTATCTTTATTTCGGCTATGGGCAAGAGAGCATTATCAAGACTTTTGGGCTAAAGTTGCCGCAACGTTACCGATTAAATTTAAAAAACCAGCTGAACAAACTGTCACTTTTTCTAATAATGAAGAAACCCCCACCTGGTTTCCGAATGCCACACTCAATATTGCTGATAGCTGCTTTACAACCACACCAACACAAACGGCCATTACTTATCTTGACCAACAGCAACGCATTCAGCATTTAACTTATCAAGCATTAGATGAATTATCCAACCAAGTTGCTAATGGCCTCGTTGCATTAGGCTATCAACCGGGCGATGCGATTGGCATGGCGATACCCATGAATAAAGAAGCGGTGGCTATTTATTTAGGCATTATCAAAATGGGCGGCGTGATTGTTTCTGTGCCCGATAGTTTTTCCAGCCAAGAAATGTTAACGCGCTTCAATATTGCCAAAACAAAATTAATCTTCACGCAAGATAGCACGCGCTGGGGAGGTAAAGAGCAGCCTCTTTATCAAAAAGTAAAAGAGCTAGATATTAAAGCGGTTGTATTAACACTAAATCAACCAACAGTCGTTTCTGCTGAATTGCTGTCATCCCCGCGAAAGCGGGGATCCATGCTAGCATTCACCGATCTTTCCAGAGAAGAAGGTGGAAATTCAGGGATGGATCCCCGCCTTCGCGGGGATGACAGTGTTTCAGCGAGAACGACTGATCAGCCAACGAATGAATTGCGTGTAGACGATTTATCATGGCCGCAATTTTTAAGTCCACAAACGCAATTTGACAGTGTGGCTTGTGATCCTATGTCTGCGTGTCATATTCTTTTTTCATCAGGCACAACAGGCGAACCCAAGGCGATTATATGGAATCATACAACACCGATTAAGGCCGCTAGCGATGCGTATTTTCATCAAAATATTAAGCCAGGCGATGTACTCGCATGGCCTACTAGCTTAGGCTGGATGATGGGCCCGTGGTTAGTATTTGCAGCCTTGATTAATCATGCAAGTCTTGCGCTTTATACTGAAGCACCAAAAGATAAAGTGTTTGGCACCTTCATACAAGAGGCTGGTGTCACGATGTTAGGGGTAGTACCCACACTAGTCGCTGTGTGGCGCCAAACAGATTGCATGCACGGATTGGATTGGCACCACATAAAAATATTTAGCTCAACGGGTGAATGCTCAAATCCAGATGATATGTTGTATCTAATGTCCTTAGCAGGCTACCCACCTATTATTGAATATTGCGGCGGTACAGAAATTGGCGGTGCTTATCTTTCAAGTACTGTGATTGAAAAAAATTATCCTTCTTTATTTACGGCTCCTACTATGGGCTTAGACATCACGATTCTAGATGAGACAGGCAAGCCTTCCCGCACAGGGGAAGTCGCTATTATTCCTCCTTCCATTGGCTTATCAACCACATTATTAAATGCTGATCATCACCATATTTATTTTGATAACATGCCAACAACAGAGTCTGGCATCAAGCTTAGACGTCATGGTGATCAAATTAAACAACTAGCTGGTGGGCATTTTAGTATTTTAGGCCGCGCTGATGATACGATGAATTTAGGCGGTATAAAAATCAGTGCTGCAGAAATAGAACGATCGCTTGCCAATACAGATGATGTTTTAGAGGTTGCTGCTATTGCCATTTCGCCGCCAGATAACGGTCCAAGCTTACTCGTCATTTTTGCCGCTACTACTAAACCATTAGACAAAGCTAACCTGTTAAAAATTATGCAAAAAAATATTAACAACTCATTAAGCCCTCTCTTCAAAATATATGATGTTGTTTTAACAACTAATTTGCCTAAGACTGCGTCTAATAAAATAATGCGGCGCACGCTGCGTAATCAATATAAAATTTAGTTTTATCTGATTGTAAGTATTAACATTATTAATTAATCCCCCGCATTTTAAATATTCCTCTATTTATCGAATATACTTATAAAACAAGCAGAGAACATTAAAAAAACAATAAGCGACATAGTTATAGAGGTCATATAGAGGGGTTAAATAACCATATGTTAGATTTACGCTCTTCCGTAACAAAACGAATTGGAGGGTTACTTCGCTCTCTGTGCATCGTTTTGTTTTCGTTTAGTGTGACGTGTGGCGTTTTCGCAAACCCTGTTCTCAACAACGTATCATCCGGCAATGTCTCTATTCAGCAAGCTCCCGACTCCACCGTCATCAATCAAAACAGTCAACAAGCTATCATTAATTGGCAAAGTTTTAATATTAATGCCAATGAAAGAACTCACTTCCAACAGCCTACTGGTGGTGTTGCTTTAAATCGTATTAGCCCAACCCAAGGTGGTTCTCAAATTTACGGTACGCTCACAGCCACCGGCCAAATCATTTTAATTAATCCTGCTGGGATTTATTTTGGCGCTGGTGCGTATGTTAATGTCGGTGGCTTAATTGCAACGACACGTAACATCACCGATCAAAACTTCTTAAACGGTATCTATAAATTTAACAAAGTAGATGGCTACGATGGTGCGATTATTAATAAAGGTACCATCATTGCTGCAAACAATGGCTTAATTGCATTAGTCGGTGCAGGCGTTGAAAATGATGGAACGATACAAGCAAATCTTGGCAAGGTCGTACTTGCTTCTGGTGACGCTTTCACTATGAACTTTGCGGGAAATGAGTTAATTAATTTTACCATTGATGCAAAAACCTCTTCGGCCGGTAGAGACCCTCAAGGTAATAAACTAAGAAATGGTGTTAGCAACACCGGTAGCATTATTGCTAATGGCGGTAAAGTGATAGTCACAGCACAAGCCGCTGCTGGCGTTCTTGATAATGTCATTAATATGCAAGGTATCACACAAGCACGTTCTGTTGGTCAAAAGGACGGCGTCATTATTATTTCTGGTGATAACGATGCAGGTGTTGTCACGATAGACGGTAAATTAGATGCCAGTGGAAAAAATAGTGGCGAGAAAGGCGGCAATATTGATATCACTGGCCACAACATTTTATTAGATTCACAAACTGACATTGATATTAGTGGTGATGTTGGCGGCGGTAATCTAAATGTTGGTGGCGGCTATCAAGGTCAAGGCCCACTTGAACATTCAAATGCAACCGTTCTAGCCAGCGGTGCTAAAGTAAATGCCAACGCTATTACACAAGGCAATGGCGGTAATATTGTACTTTGGTCTGATAATGTCACTAAAGCATATGGTAGTGTTAGCGCACAAGGCGGTGCGTATGGTGGCGATGGCGGTAACGTTGAAACCTCAAGCCTCGGCTATTTAGATGTTAATGGGTTTAATGTTAATTTGTTGGCAGCAAACGGCCGCACGGGTAATTGGTTATTAGATCCTGCTAATATTACGATTTGTGCTAATTGCACCACGACTACTAACCTTTCTACGGGTACCTTTAGCCCAGGAACAGATAACTCACTTTTACTTTATACCGATCTACAAACACAATTAGCTAGCGCCAATATCACGGTGTTAACGAGTGGTTCCGCTTATTCAGGATCGGGATTTGGCGATATTAATGTTAATACAGATATCACTTGGAGTAGCGCTAATAGCCTCACCTTAAGTGCATTCCGTAGCATTAATATTAATGCAGATCTAATTAGTACAGGAGCCAGTACACTTAATTTACTAACCAACAACAATGTAGGTGGTACAAGTAGCGGCGGTGCACTTAATTTCAATGGCGGCAGCATCCAGTTAACAAATGCAGGCTCTGCTTTAAATATTGATGGGAATGCGTATACGCTTATTAGAGATCAAACTAGCTTACAAGGTCTAACGACTGGCTACGCTGCGTTAGCCATGAATCTAAATGCCAGTGGATGGACTGGATTTACACCAATTGTTCTTGGCGGAAGTATACAGCTTAATGGGCTAGGTAATGCTATTTCTAACTTAAGCTATACAAGTGCCGCAACATCCGTTGGTTTGTTTGGTGGCATATTTGGTGGAGAAATTAAAAATCTCGGTTTAATAGGTGGGACTATCACAGCTACCAACGGGTCAGCTGTTGTAGGCCCATTTGCTGGGGATAACACAGGAACAATTTCAAATGTTTATTCGACAGTTAGCGTTGTAGGGACTGGCGCAACAGGAACAGTCGGCTCCCTAGGTGGTTTAGTAGGCCTTAACAGATCACAAATTACCAACTCCTATGCCAATGCATCCATCACCGGCACTAGCGTTTATAAAGTTGGTGGTTTAGTAGGCAATAATACTGGCAACATCAATAATTCTTACTCAATGGGCACAGTCAATACTGGCAGTGCAGTTGGGGGACTTGTCGGTACTAATGGCCCTAGTGGTTCTATTACTAACTCCTTAGCAATGAGTGCTGTTAGTAACGGCGGCAATATAGGTGGTTTAGTTGGGTCTAACTCGGGCAGTGTAACTAATAGTTATTGGAATACTAGCACATCAGGAATTGGCACCAGTCCCGCTGGAACCGGGCTAACAACAGCGCAATTACAAAGTGCATTACCAACAGGTTTTTCTAATTCTATTTGGGGTAATGGTAATAATTTAGCAACGCCTTATCTCCTGTCTAATCCAGGTCCCACTTATGTAGCAGGGGCTGGTACCACTGTTTATACTGCTCTCACGTCTATTAACCAACTCCAAGCTGCACTTAGCAGTAATTTGGGTGGTAACTTTATTCTAGGTACTAATATTGTTGCAACAGGATTTAATTTTACGCCTGTTGGTAACAATGTCACACCATTCACAGGCGTATTGAATGGTGCAAATTTTGCTATTAATGATCTTTATATCAACTCTGCTGGTATCTATTCTGGTTTAATCGGTTTCACATCAGCCGCCGCTATCATTAGCAACCTAGGATTAAATAATCTTTCTATCTCCGGCAGCAGTGTAAATGTAGGTGGCATCGTTGGCTGGAACTTAGGCTCTATTACTAATTCTTATGCTAGTGGAACAATATCTACTACATCTACTTCTGGCTTACTGGGTGGCTTAATTGGCCGAAATGCAGGTGCCATTTCGACTTCGTATGCCAATGTTAACTTAAGTGGTGCCGCTTTCAACGTTGGTGGGTTTGTGGGCCTCAACGCCGCTGGCGGCACCATTACCGATGCTTACGCTTTAGGATCTGTCACTAGTTCTACCGCAACCGGATTTGGTGGTGGGTTTGCCGGTGCAAATAATGCCAATATCACCCGCGTTTATAGCACCGGCCCTGCAAATGCTACTCGTGTTCGAGGTTTTATTGGTAACAATACGGGTACTATTTTAAACAGTTTCTGGGATACCACGACATCCAACAATGGTACCAGTAATTTTGCAAACTCTGGTACGTTAGGCGTGACAGCAGGTTGTTTATCTGGCACCTGTCCTAATGGTGGTACCGCCAATTTATCTCTATTAGCAACTTATACAGGCGCTGGTTGGAGTATGACATCCACGCCAGGTACAACGAGTGCACCAGCTAATACCTGGTTCCTCTTCGCAGGCATGCGCCCTATGTTGATGATGGAAAATAATTTAAATGTTACCAATGGACATCAACTACAAATGGTAGGCGCTAGATTAGCTGGCAATTATACGATGGGTAGCAATATTGATCTAACCACCTCCCTTGCAACAGCAAGGGATGTCTGGGGCGGTCTAAGCACGGGATTCTTGCCTATTGGTATTGACACCACTCCATTCACAGGCTCTTTTAACGGCAGCACGTATACCATCACAGGTCTTAATATTAATAGAACAAGTCCTTTTATCGGCTTATTCGGCTATACATCAGGTACGAGCGCACTATCCAATATCAAACTGAATAATGCCACCATCACTAGCAATACGAACAATGCTAATACCTACGTTGGTGCATTGGTAGGACAAAATCTTGGCAGCATTACTAATTCCTACGCTAACGTTATTTTAAATGGCGCAAGCACGATCAACAGTATGTCTGCTTATTTAGGCGGCTTGGTTGGATGGAATTCAGGCACCATTAGTAACTCATTTACGACGGGTTCCGTAAGCGGAACTTATACCCTTGCTAGTAACAATATATACATGGGTGGTTTGGTTGCGACTAATGCGGGTACTATTTCTAGCAGTTATTCAAATGCAGTAATGTCCGGCAATACTGGTACTACTTTCCTTTCGATCGGGGGATTTGTTGGGGACAATACGGGCACGATCACCAATGCTTATGCGACAGGTGCAGTAACAGGAACATCCTCCTATAGCGGCAGTGGAGGAGGTGGCTTTTTTGGTTTCAATGACGCCACTGGCCTTATTTCAAACACTTTTAGTACAGGTGCCACAAATGGTCAATTTGTTAGAGGATTTGGTGGTCGCAACGTCGGTAGTACGATACAAAACAGTTTCTGGGATACTGATACTTCCGGAACCAACGCTGGTCTCTATGGGGATTCCGGTACCACTAATCTCATCGGAGGCTGCCTTACTGGTGTTTGTGCAACGGGCGGTACCGCCAATTTATCCGCATTAAGCACGTATGCAGCTTGGAACATTTCAGCTAATCCTGGTGTCGGTTCTATTTGGTCACTTATTCCTGGCCAATCTTATCCTTATTTAACAGCTTTCTACTCAGGAACACCACAAGCAGTATCTGGTAATACACCTAGTGCAAATGCAACTGTCTCATTAGCGACAGCCGGCAGCGTTGTGAAGACGATTACAACAGGTGCCAATGGATTTTATTATTTCCTAAGTGGGAATAATCTTATCAGCGGCGTTAATGATGCACTTGCAACAGGTAGTGCGATATTAACTTACCTTAGTAGCGGCGCCACATTAGGCAACGCCGTTACTCTTTTACCTAGCGCCAACAATGGCACCGTGTCTGGCACAAATAGCTTAGATATTTTGGCCAACACGCTTAATGTAGGAACAACCAATGCGATTAATATTCAATTAACCGATATTTCAACGGCTTTAGGCGCATTAAGTGGCAATCCAAATATCGTCTTTGGTATCACAGGCAATACATTAAGCTTATTAAATAACGCCAATTTAATCACGACTGCTGCAACCAACCTTAACTTAGTTGGCAATACTGTTGTCACATCGGGTAGCGGCAACATAACGTTCAATGGCATGGTTAACGGAGCAAATACGTTAACACTCACAACAGGCGGCATTAAAACATTAGCTGGTATTGTGGGTGGGACAGTTGCACTAACTGGTTTGACACTTAACGGTGCAGGTAATAATGCGATTAATACAACAGCCATTACAACCACGGGTGATCAAGCTTATAGTAATGCAACGACTCTCGGCGCCAATGCCATCTTAAATGCGGGTACTGGTGCTATTACATTTAGTGGCACTATTGATGGTGGTAATAGCTTAACATTAACATCCAGTGGTGCTAAAACATTAGGAGGCATCGTTGGTGGCAGCACAGCGCTCACCAGCCTCACATTAAATGGTGGCGGAACAAGCATACTTAATGGCACTGCAATCACCACGACTGGCAATCAACTATTTACCGATGCAACAACATTAGGTACAAGCGTCGCTTTAAATTCAAGTGCGGGTAACATTAATTTCAGTAGCACTGTTAATGGCGGTAGTACGTCAAATACACTGACTATCAATAGTGCAGGTAGTACAAGTGCTGTTACTGGTAACATTACTAATTTAGGTAAATTAATAAAAGGTGGTGCTGGCACACTGACACTATCAGGTACCAATGCATATGGTAATTTAACAGCAGATACGACTACTATTAATGCAGGTATATTAGCTGTCAATAATGATAATAACCTTGGTACGATTAATGCGTTAAATGGAATTACTTTTAATAGTGGTACATTAAAAATTCTGAGCAGCGGTTTTAGCTCTGGACGAAATATTGCGCTTGCTTCCGGTGGCGGCACGATTGACACATCTGGCAATGATAGTACCTTTTCTGGTGTCATCAGTGGAACAGGTGTATTAACACTTAATGATAGTGGCGCAGTAAATCCTAATTTTGGCGGCAGTATTACTAGCTTCACTGGTACCAATACTTATTCTGGTGGTACCAATATTTTATCGGGCACTTTTGGTATTGGTAGTAATGGTGCATTGGGATCTGGCGCTATTACGATAGGCGGAACAGGTAACGCTGGTATTCGTGCTACCGGCGCAGCACGTAGCGTTAACAATGCGCTTAATCTGAATGCAAGCTTTGCATTAGGCCGTCTCACAACACTTACCGGTAATGCTCTACTCGGTAACAACATTACGATTGCAAATGTTAATCCAGGCGCCGCGTCTAATGGTGCTTCTGGTTTCAGCGGCATAATAAGCGATGGTGGTAATGGTTATGGTATCACCATTACCACTGATGCTAATGGATTTGGTACTGGATCAATCGTTCTAAGCGGTAATAATACCTACTCAGGCGGCACAACAGTCTCTGGCTTTAATGCCTCTACCCCCGGCGTACTTGGTATTGGCAGCGTTAATGCTTTAGGTACGGGCACCTTAACATTAAATGGCGGTAGCATTTATGGTAATAATGTCACTGTTAATAATAGTTATATTGTGACAGGCAATTCATCCATCACAGGCACTGCTTCCAACTCGCTAAATTTAGCAGGTGCAGGAACATTAAATACAAGCACAACACTAACCGCCAATAATATCGGTGGTAATATTACATTAAGCGGCAATATTAATGGTGCAGGCGCTCTTAGTAAACTAGGTGCTGGCACCCTTATTATCTCTGGTGCAAACAATAGTAGCTACACTGGTGCCACAACATTAGCTGCCGGCGTTTTACAAATAAATAGCGCTACGGATGGATTAGGAAGCGGTGCACTCAATCTTAATGGCGGTATATTACAATCGGGCGCAACAGCCACGCTGGGTAATAACTTTACTGTCGGTGGCAATGTCGCGATTGGCGGTAGTAATCAACTAACGTTAAGTGGTACAGGCAATTTAACAGGCGCAAATATTTTAAGCGTTAGTAATACATCAACGACAACATTATCTAATACATTGAGTGGTACGGGTGCATTAGCACAATCAGCAGGTATATTAGTATTATCTGGTAGCAACAACTATTCAGGTACGACCACTGTCACTGGTAGTACTATCCGCGCAAATAATGCAACGAATGCATTAGGTACGGGTGCACTCACACTCAATGGTGGTGAGCTACAAAGTTTAGTTAGTGCTACACTTGGTAACAGCAGTCTAACAATTGGTGCAAGCGGTGGTACGATTAGCGGTAGTAATAATATCACGGTAAAAAATGGCACGACCCTCACCGGTAACTTAGGCGTTAGCAATAGTGGCATCACCACTTTAACCGGCGTTGTTGGTGGTATTAGTAATCTCAATCAATCCTTAGGCACCCTCGTTTTATCTGGCAATAATACTTATTCAGGTGCAACCAATGTAACGGGTGGTACTATTCAAGCAAACAACGCAACGAATGCATTGGGTACTGGTGCACTCACCTTAAATGGCGGTACCTTACAAAGCTTAGTCAATGCTATGCTAGGAAATAGCAGCTTAAGCGTGGGCGCTAGTGGCGGTACGATCAATGGCAGTAACAATATTACTTACGGTAATGCATCCACTTTAACGGGGGCATTAGCCGTGAATAATACTGGTATCACCACTCTCTCTGGTAATTTAAGTGGTGCAGGTGATTTAAGTGAAAATGCACCGGCTGGTACGTTAATTCTATCCGGCAGTAATGGCATCTTTAGCGGTAACACCACCTTAACTGCTGGTACCTTACAAGTCGATGTAGCAACAGATGCTTTAGGCACAGGCGTATTGGCGTTAAATGGCGGTACGCTACAATCTAGCTTAGCAGCGACATTAAATAATGCTTATACAGTGGGTGGCAATGCAACTATCAGCGGCACTAACAATATTACACTCAGCAATGCAGGTGTCCTAAGCAGCGGTAATACGCTCACTGTCACAAACACTGGTCAAACAACATTTGGTGGTGCTCTTAGTGGTGCCGGTAACCTCACTCAAAATACAGGTACGAGCACATTAGTATTATCAGGCAGTAATTCATATACTGGTGCTACGAATGTTATTACCGGTATTCTTGATGTTACTAAT
Organism: Gammaproteobacteria bacterium; assembly: GCA_049294295.1. Classification (GTDB taxonomy): domain Bacteria; phylum Pseudomonadota; class Gammaproteobacteria; order DSM-16500; family DSM-16500; genus Aquicella. The sequence goes on from JBAQCP010000033.1 coordinate 11,693, forward strand.
GCGAATGCATTAGGTAGCGCTGTTTCCTTCACTAGCGGTGTGACTATTGGTAGTGGTGGTCAACTGTTACTTGATAATGTCACGCTTACACCTGCGGCGATCGCTTTAAGTTTAAATGGTACCGGTGTTAGTGGAGCTGGCGCGTTACTTGGTTCAGGCACTGTAGCATGGAATGGTAATATTACATTAAATGGCAACACCCTTATTCGCACGGCGGCACTCGGCAATCAATTAACATTGAATAGCAATATTAATGGCGCATCAGGTTTAACCATTGGTGGTACGGGCAGTGTGATTGTTAACGGTGCCATTGGTGGCAGCACCCCATTAACTAGCTTAACCAGTAATAGTGCATTAACGCTAAATGGTAATGTCACGACTAATGGTATACAAAACTATACAGGCCTAACGCAACTCAATGGTCAGTTTATTTCAAATAGTAATGATATCAGTTTTGGCGATGCAGTTACCTTACTAGGCAACACAACCGCTGATGCTGGTGCTGGCGCTATTAATTTTGCTAGTACCGTCACAGGTGCCGCTCAAACACTAACTGTTCAAGGTATTAGTGTTGGTATCCCGGGCAACGTGACGTTCAATGACAATGTGACCTTAGGTGGCTTATCTACCCCTAACAGACCTTTTGACATCACATTTAATGGATTAACAAATACGGTTACAAATAATACGACTCTGTCAAATATAGGTGCTGTTAACTTTAATAACGCCGGCACCTTTACGTTTAACAATGGATTTAATCACTCTAGTGGATCCACTTTCTTAAATGGTACATTAGCAACCACGACGGGTGCGATCAATACGATTGGCCTTGGAACATTAACCTTAACAGGCAATAGTACGATTAGTGGTAACACTGCTGACGTTAACATTGGCAGCATTAGCGGTGCACATAATCTTATTGTTAACACCGCCGGCCGCACCACATTAAATGGTTCTGTTAATATTGCTTCATTAGATATCAGCCTTGGCAGAAGCACGATCAATACAAATAACATTACAACGACAGGCACCCAAAATTATAGCAATCAATTAACGTTAGGCAGCACTAATACAGCATTTACCACAACAGACAGCAATATAACATTCGGCAGTACAGTGAATGGTGCAAGATCATTAAATCTTTCTACTGGTACGGGTATCACTACTTTTAATGGTGCTGTTGGTGATGTCACTGCTTTAACTGGCCTCACTGTAATGGCTGCCAATATCAATGGCGGCAGTGTCACAACAAGTGGCAACCAAAATTATAATGGCGCTGTCAATCTTGGTGCTGATACCAACTTCACCTCAAATGGCGGTAATATTTTCTTTAACTCGACCCTTGATAGTAGTAACAGTACTGCACGTTCCGCCACTATTAATAGCGGTACAGGCGGCATTAATTTTGCAGAAGCAGTGGGTGCCACCAACCTCTTAAATACACTCACCGCTACAAATTCTGGTGCAGTAAATGATATTGAAATTAGTCGTGATATTAATACAACTGGAAATATTAATCTCACAGCAGGTCATGACCTCATCTTAATAGATGGCAATTTAAATAGTACCAGTGGCAACATTAATCTCTCAGCAAGTGCAGGTAGAATCGAACAACAAATAATAGGTACCTCAATTCTTAATGGTGGGGTGCTAACAACTAATTCCGCAACCGGCACCCTGTTAAATAATGCCAACACTATCAGCGGCTTTAATGCAACCAATACAACTGGCGGCATTAGCCTGATAAATACAGGCACATTAGCGATCACTGGCATCAGTCAAAGTGGCAGTGATGTCACAGTTAGCAATACAGGTGCATTAACAACCAGTGGTCTCATTAGCAGTAATGGCGGCAATATTAGCTTAGCAACATTATCACCAGATACATCAGAACGTGTATTAACAGTTGGTGCTGCTATCCAAAGTAATGGCGGCAACATCAGTTTAACGGGTGCAAATAATAATACGAATTCTGCAACTGCATTAATCGTCAATAGTGTATTGAATAGTGGTACCGGTTCTGGTGGTGTATTAACTCTCGGTGGTGGACTTACTTTAGCAGCAGCACCTGTTGTTGGAACAGGTGCTGTCACCTTACAAGGTAATGGACTTAACCTTCTTCTTTCTGGCACCTTGAATTTTAATTCTGCTGTTAATTTCAACTTAATACCAGGCGGACAAATCCAATTAAATGCTCAAATTAGCACGAATAACAATAGCCTAAACTTCAATAATGCTGTGACATTATTAGGTGATTCAACCGTTAATGCAGGCACTGGAACAGTTGATTTTTCTGGTACTGTGACAGGTGCAGGTCAAATATTAACACTACAAAATAATGTCGCTGCCGGTGATGTTATCTTTGATGGCAACACAACATTAGGTGGCTTAGTTACCTTCGCACAGCCTTATTCCATCACCTTTAATGGCGCAACTAATACGATTGCGGATGCCACCACCTTCAACAATACTGGCAGCCTAAATTTAAACAGCACAAATACTACATTTACAAATGGATTAGTGCATACAGCTGGTAACATATCATTAACAGGTGCATTAGCAAGTACTGATTCAGCTATTACGCTTGGTAACTTAGTATTAACTGGCACTAGCACCATTAATAGCGGCAGTGGCTTAATTAGCTTAAACGGCATTAGCGGTGCACAAAATCTCACACTAACTAGCAGCGGTGGTAACACACTAAACGGCGCTATCAACATCGCTGGATTAACTTTAAATGGTGGCGGCAGTGACACCATTAATAGCAGCGTCATTACAACAACAGGTGCACAAAATTACAATAATGCATTAACGTTAGGATCAAATGTTGCTCTTAACACCACCAATAGCGATGTTAACTTTGGTAGCACGATAAATGGTGCAAGATCATTAACGATTGCAAATGGATCAGGCATCACCACATTTAATGGGGCCGTTGGTAACTCTTTTGCACTTACCAGCGTCTCTGCTGGACAATCAACTATTAATAACAACATTACGACTTCTGGTGCACAAACTTACGGTAACGTGACGCTAGGTGCAAATACAATTCTGACATCAACAGCTGATAATATCAGCACTAATAATATCAATGGCGGCAACAATACCTTAACGATTAATAATGCAGGCATAGCAAGCACGATTGCTGGTGTTGTTAGCAATTTATCTGGCTTAACAAAATCAGGTAGCGGTACATTATCACTATCTGGCAGTAATACCTATACAGGTGCAACAACTGTTAATAACGGTATTATCCAAGCAGGTAATGCAATCGATTCATTCGGTACCGGTGCACTTACCTTAAACGACGGTACCTTACAAAGTTTAGTTAGTGCAACGCTAGGTAATAGCAGTTTAACGGTTGGCGCGAGTGGCGGTACGATCAGTGGTGCTAACAATATTACTTATAGTAATGCAGCGACTTTAACCGGCGCCTTAGCGGTGAATAATACTGGCATCACCACTTTATCAGGCAACTTAAGTGGTGCAGGTGATCTTGTTCAAAATGCAGCAACAGGTTCATTAGTCTTATCTGGTAACAATAGCCAAACAGGTTCTGTAACAGTGGATGCTGGTCTTCTCAACTTATCCAATGCAAATGCATTAGGTGCATCTAGCGGTGTCACCGTTAATAACGGCGGACAAGTATTAGTTAATAACGTTAACTTATCTCCTGCTATTGGCATTACATTAAATGGCACAGGGGTTGCTGGTGCAGGCGCATTAACAGGCACTGGTACAACAAGCTGGAATGGTGCTATCACTCTTGGTAGCGATAGTATAATAGGCACCTTAGCTAGCGGTAACACATTAGGAATTAGCGGCAACATTAATGGCGCACACAATCTAACATTAGCCGGTCCCGGCACTATTACCCTAAATAATGCCGTTGGTAATAGCACAGCACTAACCAGCCTCACAGCGACTGCTGATGTGGTTTTAAATGGCAGTGACGTCACGACAACAGGCGCGCAATCTTATGGTAATACCACTTTAGGCAGCGCAACCACCTTAACCGGCGGCAATCTTGGTTTCAGCAATACCATTAATAGCGCTGGTAATGCCCTCACCTTAAATTCTACTGGCAACATTACGGGTACAGGCTTTAACGGCAATGGTGATCTAACCATTGATAACTCTACCGGCACAACCTTTACTAATGGGGTTAATGCAGGCACAGTTGACCTTAATAATACAACAGGCAACGTAATATTTAATGGCGCATTAGCAGCAACTGCTCTTGGAACCACGGCTAATAACTACGGCGTTCAACTCAATGCTGGCAGCACAATTACAAATGCGACTACCTTCTTAAATACGGGCGGCGTCACATTAGCTGGTGCTAATACCTTTACTAACGGCGTTACCTCTACAGCAGGCACAACAATATTAAACGGCAGCATTAATACAACGGCTAGCGATATTAATTTAGGCACCACACAGATCAGCGGTAACAGTACATTAGCATCCAATAACGGTGCGATTACACTGGGTACAACCGATAGCACTGTTGATGGCAGCAACACCTTAAGTCTCAATGCGGGTAATGGTGCGATTAATGTCAATGGTGCTGTTGGTGCTACAAATAAATTAAGCACATTCAATGCGACAAATACAGGTAGTGCCAATAATATGACGATTGCCAATAATATCAGTACAAGCGGCAATATTGGCTTAACCGCCGGCGGCAATATTGCACTAGATAATGCAACGATTACTAGCGCAAGTGGTAATGTCAGCTTAACGGGTACCAATGGTAGCATTGCACAAACAGGCACCGGTGCTATCAATGCCAATACATTAACAACTGCTTCCATTGGCGGCACCACATTAAACAACACCAATAGCATTCAACATTTCAATGCAACCAACACCGGTAGTGGTAACATTGCCTTAACGAATAACCAAGCGTTAGATATTACTGGCATCAGCCAAACAATAGGGAACTTTGCATTAAATAATACAGGTACTATTACCCAAACAGGTATTATCAATGTTGGTGGTACTAGTAGCTTTACAGCGGGTGCAAATGCCATTAATTTAAATAACAGCAGCAACCATTTTGTTGGCGCAGTAGCTTTAAATAATAGCGGTGCTAACAGTGTTGCCATTACTAATAATACTGGCTTAGTCTTAGGTACCTCTTCTATCGGTAGCGGCACACTCTCATTAAATGGTGTCGGTATCTCACAAACAGGTAGCATCACTCAAGCAGCCGGTGCTGGAAATACTAGCATTAATGCGGGTAACGGTGTCATCAACTTAAATAACATTGCAAATAACTTCACTGGCACTGTTGCTTTAAGCAATAGTGGTGCCAACAATGTCACACTTAATAATACAGGCAACTTGCTCACCATCGGTGCAAGTAGCTTAGGCAGCGGCACCTCTAGCATCACCAATACAGGTGCATTAACGACTAGCGGAGCAATCACGACTAATAGCGGCGATATCAGTTTAACGACCCTATCACCTGATGCCAACGCACGTATCTTAACCATTAATAATAGCGTTAGCAGCAATGGAGGTAACATTAACATAAATGCCGCTAATAACAGCACAGGATCCGAAGCGAATGCCCTTGTGATCAACGGGGCGCTCAATAGTGGTTCAGGCAGTGGTGGTGTTTTAACCTTAGGCGGTGGTGTAAATGTGGCGAATACAACAGTCGGTGCGGGTGATATCACCTTGCAAGGTAATGGAGATACGCTCACCTTAACGGGTACACAAGTCTCACCTCTTACCTTTAATTCCCCAGTTATCTTTGATGTCACTGGTAGGATTAATTTAAATGGTTATATCGCGACTACTAATGCTATTAGCTTTAGCACCCCTGTTTATCTCCTCAGTGATTCCTCTGTTGATGCAGGCTCAGGATCTATCAATTTTGCCAACGCAGTTAATGGTAGTGGATACAATCTATCTCTACAAAGCAATAGTGGCACGCCTGGCAATGTGGCCTTCAATGGTAATGTCACCTTAGGCAGTCTTGATACTTATGCTAATAATTATGCAATTACCTTTAATGGGGCAAGCAATATGATTACCAATGCAGTCACCTTTAACAACACTGGCAATCTTAATATCAACAATACAACAACCTTTACCAATGGTCTAACACACACTGCAGGTAACACAAATTTAATTGGAAACTTAAACAGTACCAACGCTGCTATTAATTTAGGTACCTTAGCGTTAGCAGGTACTAGTGCTATTAATGCAGGTTCTGGTGCAATTGCTTTAGGTACAGTCAGTGGCGCAAGCCAAGCATTTACGTTAACTAGCAGCACAGGCTCCACCTTAAATGGCAACGTTAATATTGGCAGCTTAATAACTAGTGGTGGGGGTACAGACACTATCAATACTAACGCTATCATTACCAGCGGCAGCCAAATTTATAATAACGGTCTTGCTTTAACTACCAGCACAACACTAACGGGTAATGGCATTAGCCTCAACGTCTTAAATGGTAACGGTCATAATTTAACATTAGCAGATAGTGGTACCTCTACTATCAATAATGCATTAACCAATGTTGCAACTCTTAGCACGAATAATGTGTTACTCAACAGCAATGTTTCAACAACCGGTGCGCAAACCTACAATGGATTAGTCACGCTAGGAAACAACACAGCACTTACCGGTAATGGCATCACCTTAAGCAATGTCAATGGTAATACACATGACCTTAGCGTGACAGATAGCAGTTCTACCGCATTAGGCAATATTAGCAATGTTAACAACTTATCTGCTAATAATGCCAACATCATTGGTAGCAGTATTACAACGACAGGCTCACAAAACTACGGTGATGTCGCACTCAACAACAATACTACCTTCACAGGTGCAGGTATTAGTATCAGTGGTGCCCTTGTTGGTAACAATAGCAGCTTAGTGCTTGCTGATAGCAGCACATCCACCTTAGGCGGTGCTGTCACTAGTTTAGCAGCCCTTACCGCTAACAATATCAATTTAAATAATGGCGGATTAACCACCACAGGAAATCAAAATTATCTTGGTTCATTAACCTTAGGTAATGACGCAGCGTTAACGACTAACAGTGGCAATATCACCTTAAATCAAGGTGCAGCAGGTGCGCACAACCTCACCCTAAATGGCGGCAATAGTGCGACTGAAACGTTCACCTTAAATGGTCCATTAAATGTCAGCAACGTTATCGTGAATGGTGGCTCAGGTAACAACACCTTAGTATTAAATACCAATCCTAGCCAGCACGTTTATATTCCTAATACAAATGCTGGTACCGTTGATGGTACAGGTGCTGGCAGCTTCGCATTCAGCAGCATTAAAAATCTAACTGGCGGCAGCAATGATACGATCTTTAGTATGCAAAACAGTGGATCAATTAGTGGCTCTATAAATGGTGGTACAGGTAATAACACCTTAGATTACGCCACCTACAATACTGGCAGCAGTGTCAATCTAGCAAACAACACAGCAACTGGCATGACCGGGTTTAGCAACATTACCAACTTTATTGGCAGCACCGGTAATAGCAACATGTTAACAGGTACAAATACTGCTAATACTTGGAATATTGTTAGCACCAACAATGGTAATGTCGGCGTAAACAACTTTACTAACTTTAATAACCTAACAGGCGGCAATAATGGCAATAACTTTGTATTCGCCGATCAAGCCAATATTACAGGCACACTCAATGGTGGATCGTTAGCATACTTAAATACACTTAATTACGCGGCTTACACCACTAATTTAGCCGTTAATTTAAATCTAGGATTATATAGCGGTATTGCTAATAGCGGCAGCGGCAACAGCAGCACCTATTTAAATATTAATAATATAGTTGCAAATGGGGGGCTCAATAATAATATCAGCCTTGCTGCTGAAAATAATGCCGTGGTCATCACTGGTCCATTAAGTGGTTATATTAATGATCCACTTTACTTCAGTGGATTTAACTTCCTATCTGGCGTAAGCGGCAATAATAATGTTGCCGTATTAACTGTCCCTGGCACTATTAATAGTGCTAACCAATCTATTACTGTGAACAATCAAACTATATTCTTTAATAACTTTAACTTTAATACACCTGTACCGCCCGTACCTCCTATGCCACCTATTCCACCTATACCACCTATACCACCTAATCCAACCCCAGATGTGTCATCTATTATCTCACCTATCATTCAAGGTAGTGTCATCAATCCTGTCCTTAGCAATGCGGGCAACAGTACACTGCCAAATGCGTATGACGTAAACAAAAACATCAATAATATTTTAAATGGTATTGCTGCTAACTATGATACTGACTCTAATAATGTTGTCATTAATCCATATTGCTATGCGGGTGGTAGTTAAGCTATATTCATTTTGTCGTAAACATGAGGACAGCATATGAAACAGATATTAGCCGTTTTATTATTCAGTCTTGCGTGCAGCACATCCTTTGCAGCCGATATTAATCTTTATGATCAACCCAAAACTGACGCAAAAGCCATTGCCAAAATTGATCCTGCGATTGGGATTATTCCCATTTTTTCTTCAAAAGATGGCGTTTGGCTTAAAGTGGGTGACCCACGTAATGGGAATGTTGGTTGGATTAAAAACGCAGATTTATCTTCCCAAAATGGTATTAATTCCAGCTATACATTTAGTCAGAAAATAGTGAACGATGGAAAGACTGTCACCTCACCCACCTTGCAAGTAGGCCCATCCCCTAAATTAACGCCTGAACAAGCGGCCATTATGCGTAGATTTGAGTTACAAAAACAGGTGATACAACGATCTATGCAGGAAAATATTCGTGGGATTGTGAATGATTTAAGTCGTTATTATGATGAGCAGGTAAAAGTTTGGAATAGTGAGCAGGCGGGTGTGCAACCTGTACCAGCTATGCCAGTTGCGCCACCAGCACAAGTTGTGCCGGCAAATAAGAAATAGACATGGCAATGGTACAAACCTGCAACTGCTATTAAAAAGCTGTCATCCCCGCGCAGGCGGGGACCCATCCAGATTTCAAGAAGCTCTTAAATATGAAGCCATCACTATCAAACCCCCAATTGCTAAATTAGCTATGGAGAATATTAAGGATGATTCCCCGCCTGCGCGGGGATAACAATGGAGACTACCCTTGCAAATGCTTAATCACTGCACCTAAAAATCTCGTCGCTTCACCACCCGTCACTGCACGATGATCAAACGTTAAAGAAAGCGGTAATACTTTACCAACAACCACTTGGCCATTACGCACTAACGCCACTTCCCTTCCACGACCAGCACCCAAAATAGCAACAGCAGGTGGCACAATAATAGGTGTCGCATATTGTCCAGAGATCGTTCCAAAGTTAGATAACGTAATCGTTGCACCCTGCATGTCAGCGGCAGGAATAGAACGCTGAAGTACCGCCACTTTATAACCATCAATAATTTGACGTAATTCCTCAGGCGATTTTTCTTGAACTTGCTTGAGAACAGGAACAAACAACCCTTCCTCAGTATCAGTCGCCATGCCAATATTCACATCACTAAATAACTTACGTGATAATGTTTTACCATCAAACCACGCATTTAATGCTGGCTCTTCTTTTGCAGCCGCAGCAATCGCTTTAAGCAAACGAACAGTCATATCTGTTTTAGGCACATCGGTAATATCAGCATCTTCAATAATCGTCACCGGTACAATTTCACGATGTGATTGCGACATTGCTTGCGCCATCACTCGTCTAACACCATGCAATGCTTCACCATCCGTCATCGCAACACTTGATTGCGATTGATGATTAATACACTTTTTAACATCATCTGCTGTAATTAATCCTTGTGGACCGGTAGGCGTCACTTGGCTTAAATCAATACCTAATTGACTTGCTAACACTCTTGCAGCCGGCATGGCTTTAATCGCAGTGGATTTAGCTTTAGCCGCCCCAATGGTCACTTGACCATCGTCCCACTTGCTTTCACTCGTTTCGAGTTTGCCAACCACACTGCCTTTATCAGCAACAGGTGCCGCCGCCCCTTCACCGGTATCAAAGGTAACAAAGGGTGAGCCTGTCTGAATAACGGTATTAGCGGCACCATGCAGCTCAACAATCTTGCCAGCATAAGGTGATGGCACATCGACAATCGACTTAGCTGTTTCCATTGAAACAAGCGGTTGATCTACTTTTACTTCATCGCCTACTTTTACGTACCATTCACGTACTTCAGCTTCTGCCAGTCCTTCACCGAGGTCAGGTAAACGAAAAATTTTCATGCGAACTCCATCAAACGATGCACAGCATCAGTAATACGTTTTTCACTAGGGATATAGAATTTTTCCATACGTGCGTAAGGCACGATGGTATCAAAACCCGCCACTCTTTCTATAGGCGCTTTTAACGAAAACAACGCTTTTTCAGCAATCTGCGCAGCAATTTCACCACCCACACCACCGGTTAACGGTGCTTCATGAATAATCACACAACGACCTGTTTTTTCAACAGACGCTATTATGGTATCCATATCTAATGGCTTAATCGTCGCCACATCAATCACTTCAGCGCTAATACCCATCTCACTTAATTGATTTGCAGCCGCGAGTGTTTCTTTTACCATCGCACCCCAAGTAACCAACGTAATATCGTCACCTGGGCGCAAAGTAAAGCAAACATCTAATGGCAGTGCTATACCATCATTTTTAACTTCTTGTTTCGCATAACGATACAAACGAGAAGGTTCTAAGAAAATCACAGGATCAGGATCGCGAATCGCTGCTAACATTAAACCATAAGCTCTAGCAGGCGATGACGGAATCACCACACGCAAGCCTGGGGTATGCGCAAACATCGCTTCTGTACTTTCAGAATGATGCTCAGGGGCATGTATCCCTGCACCAAATGGCGCACGAAACACCAAGGGACAAGTCATACGACCACGCGTACGATTACGCATACGAGAAACATGATTAATAATTTGATCTAACGCCGGATAAATAAAACCTAAAAACTGAAATTCAGCGATGGGCTTTAATCCACGCACCGCCATCCCAACGGCTAAGCCGCCTATCATTGATTCTGCTAATGGGGTATCTAACACACGCTGGGACCCAAATTTATCTAACAGCCCTAATGTCGCACGAAACACCCCGCCATCTTTACCAACGTCTTCACCCATGACAATGACGTTAGCATCCGCTTCCATTTCATAAGCCATCGCTTGCGTGATTGCTTCTACTAATGTTAATTCAGCCATGTCCTACATTCTCCAAATCTTTTAACATCTCACGTTGACTAGCATAGGCTTGCGGCAGCTTTTCATAGAGATAATCAAACATTGATTCCAACGGCTGAGGCGTCACTGCTAAATATTCTTTAACATCGTCTTCGACTTGTTTTGCACAATCTTGTTGTAATTCTTCTTCATGCTTATCTGACCATGCGTTTAAAGATTCAAGATAACGTCTTAAGCGTGCGATAGGTTCTTTTTTCCATTCACGCTCACGAATACCGGCAGGCTCGTAACGACTAGCATCATCTGCAGTGGTGTGATCGTGCTGACGATAACATAGCATTTCAATTAAATGCGGTTGATTATTTTCGCGTGCATTTTTCAATGCTTCTACCGTGCGATGTTGCACAGCAATGATATCGTTACCATCCACTTGCTCACCAGAAAACCCGGCAGCAAATGCTTTTTGTGCAATCGTTTGTGCAGCTGTTTGTGCTTCACGCGGAACCGAGATTGCCCATTGGTTATTACAAACCACAAACACCACCGGCAGCTTCCAAACACCCGCCACGTTCATGGCTTCGTAGAAATCGCCTTGTGAGGTTGCACCATCACCAATAATAGACAACACAGCAGCCTTTTCTTTGCGATATTTAATCGCAAAAGCTGCCCCTGCCGCATGCAAGGTTTGGCTGGCAATTGGCACGCTAAAGGGAAAATCGTTGGAATCTGGACCAAAATCATTGCCACGCTCATCGCCACCCCAATAAAGCAAAATTTGGGATAATTTGACGCCGCGCTGCATGAGGGTGCCCATGTCACGATAATACGGCACAAAAACATCTTCTTTGGCCATTGCATTACCCACACCAACAAAGACCGCTTCTTGGCCACGAGTTGATGGATAAGTACCCAATTTACCGGTACGCTGCAAAGCAATCGCTTTGGTGTCCATGACCCGGACAAGCACCATCATGCGATAAAGCGTTGTTAGTTTTTCAACATCTTCTGCTATTGCCGGCATTTCATCGGCAATTTGGCTATTTTCGTCCAAATATTGGTAGTATGGAACTTCAAGTCTTTCAACAATTTTCACAAAAGAAACTCCATTTCGCTATAATATTGGTAGTTGCACCAAGATTATCATTCAGAACGCTAGAGTCAAGCAAAGGAGCTGCATAATGACGAAGCAAATTGCATTAATCACTGGGGGCATGGGCGGAATTGGCCAAGCTATTTGCCGCGAACTACATGATTTAGGATTTCACGTCATCGCTGCCTACCAGCGTAAAGAAGAAGCCGCGCTTGCTTGGCAAAAAGAACAACAAGATGCTGGCTATAAAATAGACATAGTGCACGCAAATGTGACAGATTACGATGCCTGCGCAGCAATGGCACAAAAAGTTGAACAAGAATTTGGCCCTATTGATGTTTTAGTGAACAACGCTGGCATTACCAATGATGCAACCTGTTGCAAAATGACCAAAGATAATTGGGACATCGTTATTAACACCGATCTAAATAGCGTCTTCTATGTCACCAGTGCTTTCATCAAAGGCATGACCCAACGCAAATATGGAAGAATCATTAATATCTCTTCGATTAATGGCCAGCGTGGCCAATACGGCCAAGTCAATTATTCTGCGGCAAAAGCAGGTATACATGGCTTCACCAAAGCCTTAGCGAGAGAAGTGGCAAAAGATAAAATTACCGTCAATACCATCTCTCCAGGTTACGTCGCTACCGAAATGGTAAAAGCAGTACCTGAAGCCATTCAACAAAAAATTCTTGCAGAAATTCCCATGGGACGTTTTGCAGAACCTGAAGAAATTGCACATGTCGTTGGCTTTTTAGTTAATCAAAAAAATGCTTATATCACTGGTGCAAATATTGCAGTTAATGGCGGTCATTACATGCTGTAAACCTCGTCGTCTCGCGTGCAGGCGCGGGATCCAGAGTTATACTATAGACGAGGTTAACCCAACATTAATTATGTTCTAAGGGGTAACATGACAAGAATCATAAAAAAATATCCTAATCGCCGTCTCTACGACACGGCAATCGGCACTTACATTACCTTAGAAGACATTAAAAAATTAGTATTAGACAGAGTCGAGTTTAATATCATCGATGTCAAAACTGAAAAAGACATCACGCAAAGTATGCTGCTACAAATCATTAGCGAACAAGAAGCAAGCGCCACCCCTATTTTTACCGTCGCCATGCTCCAAGACTTTATTCGTGCGTACCATGAAAAATCACAAAATCTCTTTAGCGAATACCTAGAACAGACCATGAACCTATTTTTGAAACAAAAAGAATTCCTTGAAAATCAATGGCCTTTTAAAAAGCCTACTGACACCAAAAAAGAAGCAAAAAAAAATCCTAAAAATAAAAAAAATGCTGATAAATCAGATGGTTAAGTACCCATTTTAGGTGATTTTTTGCTCAAAAATTTGACGTTTTTGCCCAAATATTCTATAGTTAATATAAATGCTGCACTGCAACAATACTTAAGGCGGAGGCTACGAAAATGAATACTAATCAAGGTTTCGAATCATTTCTTAATATGGGCAAAAACTTGCAACATCCTATGAGCGATTTGAATAAAGCGACGACGGAAATTTGCCAACGCCTAGTGCAGGAAAATATCGATATTTTGGAAGAGAATGTATCGCGCTTTTCTGATCAACTAAAACGATTAGGACGTGTACATCGTCCAGAGGAGTTAATTAGTTTGCAAAAGGATTGCTTTAACGAGGATATATCAGCAGCAATTCAAAATATGCAAAAGTATGTGCATATGTCTATGGAAAGCATGGAAGACTTAACCAAATTAGCAGGATCAGCGCAGGATGCGGTAGCTAGCACAGGGAAAGCGTTTCATGGAGAGAAAGATAAAGGAAGGGATCACAGGGATAGATCAGGGAAGTAAAACGAAAAGGATTATTTAACGTTATCCGGGAGTATTCGCTAAGCACAGTTATTAGCAAATACTCACGGATTACAGGAATTCCCGCTGAAAAGCATGGAATTCCTTTCTTGTTTATATGCGGCGCACAAGCAGAGCTTGTGCTTGCACTTAGAGGGGAGAATCGCGATTCTCCCCTCTAAGGACACCCCATCGCGATATGTTAGCGAGAACCATAATTGGTTATCTTTGTAGGGAGCGTCAGGATGATGAAGAACGAAGATCAGTGCCATCCCAAACACGTGTCTGAAAAACTCGATCACACCCTCCAAGCCACCCTCGGACAGATAACTGGCGGTATTTCCCCTGCAGCCTTTATATTAGCGTTTGTTGACTGGTATTCGCATTTATTAATCCACCCTGCCAAACAAGTCGAATTAATGGAACTCTATACCAAAAATTCGCTGCATATCTTTGATCAATTCACAAAACATTTGCGTGGTGATTCAAGCGGCGAATTTGCAGCGCTTAGTACCTCCACTGATAAACGCTTTGTTGATAAAGCTTGGCAGCAATTTCCATTTAGTTTTACTTACGAATCATTTTTATTAGTACAAAATTGGTGGGATACAGCAACCAAAGATGTGCGTGGCGTGAATGACCATAACGAAAATGTTGTTAATTTTTCTGTTCGTCAATTTTTAGATATGCTATCACCATCTAACTCACCGTTTTTGAATCCAGAAGTGCTACAAAAAACCATGGGATCAGGTGGTAGTAATTTTGTAACTGGTTATGAAAATTTTATAGACGATATGCGTCGTCAAAAAGAAAATCTACCGCCTGCCGGCTCAGAAAACTTTGTCATCGGCGAGAACTTAGCCTGCACTCCGGGAAAAGTGGTTTATCGTAATCGACTAATTGAATTAATCCAATATGCTCCTACTACGGAAAAGGTATATGCAGAACCTATTTTAATTACGCCTGCTTGGATTATGAAATATTATATTTTGGATTTATCACATAAACATTCTTTAGTGAGATATTTAGTACGTAAAGGCCATACCGTCTTTATGATCTCCTGGAAAAATCCTGATAAAGATGATCGAGACTTAGGCATGGAAGATTATGTTGATCTTGGTGTTTTATCTGCTCTAGATGTTATTAATGCTATCGTTCCTAAACAAAAAGTGCATTTAGTCGGTTATTGCTTAGGCGGTACGTTAAGTGCAATTACAGCAGCAACGCTCGCTCGAGAAAATGATAAGCGATTAGCTAGCATGACCTTGCTGGCCGCCCAAACTGATTTCACAGAACCCGGCGAGTTAGGCTTATTCATCGACGAAAGTCAGATTGCGTTCTTAGAAAATTTAATGCAGGAAAACGGTTACTTAGATACCCATCAAATGGCGGGTGCTTTTCAGATGCTGCGTTCCAACGATTTAATTTGGTCACGCATCATACGCGAATATATGCTGGGTGAGCGTGGCACGTTAAATGATCTCATGGCTTGGAATGCAGATGCGACACGTATGCCTTATAAAATGCATTCACAATACTTACGCAATTTATTTTTGAATAATCAATTAGCAGAAGGTAAATATATCATGCATGGCAAACCCATTGCCATGGCAGATGTTCATTTACCTACTTTTGTCGTGTCCACCGAAAAAGATCATGTATCACCTTGGCATTCTGTTTTTAAAATTAACTTATTAACACCAGGTGATGTGACGTTTGCATTAACAAGTGGTGGACATAATGCAGGGATTGTGAGTAAGCCGTCTAAGAAAACAAAGCGTTATTACCATATATCAACCATCAAAAAAGAAGATCGTTATATTGATGCGGATACTTGGTATAAGAACACCCCGGCTAGACAAGGTTCTTGGTGGCCTGCGTTTGAAAAATGGATTGCGAAACATTCTGCGGAACAAAAAATTTCGCCACCACCGATGGGGGCTGCGAAAGCAGGGTTTGGGGTATTAGGCGATGCGCCTGGTACCTATGTGCTGCAAAAATAACACGGCTTTGGGGGTTGCTCAACTGCCGCGTAGCCTAGATGGAGCGAAGCGGAATCCGGGCTACGCGCTTTCGCAATGACGGCAATTGCTAATCAACATCTTCTATACGTTTTTTCAAATCATCAGGTGCTATAAAAATAAATGCCTTGCCCATCTGTTTTTTCAATAACAAATTAAACTTCTCTAGACTTAGTAGATCTGTTCGTGCTGTCTGATACGTTATATTGTGAGATAGACGATGGGATTCTATTCTATATTGAAAGTTAGGATGCTTAAGTGCATGTCTGAGCAGAGCTACCTGACGGTAATTTAATTTAGTATTTAACGTTTGGTTGACCTGTAATAATTTTTCTGTTGCATTTATTTCCTGATTTTTTTTATCAAGATATTTATAAAGAGAGACAATCGCTTCTAAGATCACATCCAATTGGTGTAAAACAAAATAAGTTACATCATTTTCATCAGTTTCTGTATGCAAAAAAGCACGCGCATATTGACCGGATGATTCTTTTAAAATCTTTGAGATGGAAATAAATCCCATTAAAGAGTATCCCTGCTGCGCCATAGACCAATAAAATAGCGCTCGCGCTGTACGGCCATTGCCATCAATGAATGGATGATCATAAGCCAATACAAAATGTAACAAAATAGCTTTAACAACTGGGTGGATGAATACATCATTTTCTGCTGTCTTGTTCGCAAAATCGCAAAGCTTTTGTAACCGATCTTCTAATTCAATGGCAGACGGGGGGGTATGTAATAGGGTACCATCTCTATCGTCCCAAACGCTAATATCATCTGCTGGTCCTCGCAAATGACCAGCAGCAGCTGGATCATCTAAGGTTTTCACTGTGAGAATACGATGTAATTCCAAAATAGCATCTGTTGTGATCATTTCATTTTTCATCTCTTGAACAAATTGCATTGCCTGATAATTATTGAAAATCATCTGTTCACTCTTGTCTCGTGGCTTGCGACCTGTTTCTAACATTTCTTTTGCTATCTTTCGTGTCGTAGAAGCGCCTTCAAATTGACTAGACGTAATCGCCTCCTCCATCAGTGATTGAACTAGATAGCTATTTCGCATATCAGAATTTAGAACCGGAGAAGGATTTCCCACTTTGCGATCAATCTCATGAAGTTTTTGTAAAACGATATCTGGTGTTGCTAATAATAGTGGTTTACCGTATTTATCTAGAAAAGGCAGCCTTTTATATATTGCTTGTCGTGCAAACTTGATCGCAAACCACCATTCCTCTGATGAAAAGCCTTCTGGCGTTGTCAAATGCCTGAGTTTATCCCAATGTATATATTCATTTTTATCTGTGACAGGACCAATAATCTTTTGCATCACTAATGGCAAAAGTAAGCTAAGCCTATCCAGCAGTTCCCGCTAACTGCCTTAGCCGATAAATAGACTGATAGATATTAGTGTGATAATTCATCTAGCAAAAAAGTAACCCTCCAGATACTACTAGATGAAAAATTTCTATTTCTTATACTCAATACTGATCCCAATCATTTCCCATCTGTTCTATTACTTGGATTAATTAAATTAAGAAGTATTAGGCACTAACTGAGCACCATCATACCCATGAGTAATGGCGTTAAATAAATCATCCCAGCTATTAATTAAATACTCCCTAAACATACCTCGCATTTTTTCCCATAAACTTGTTCGCGAGTTAAACTTAGTCCGTGCTTTTTTAAATAAGTGGCAACTCAATTCTTGTACTTGATCAACAAAAAATGCCAGCAACATCAGCATGCCAAATACGGTGCTAAGATGTTGGTAGCCATGTCCAAAATTATGGGCGAAATGGTAGTTCTGATTCTTGAGTGTGTTAAACGTATTATTTTCAATGCGCCAGTTGGACCGTCCTCCCCTCATGATATGAAAAATATTCTCATTAGTTATGTGAATATCCGTTACCCAGCTAAAATGCTGCCTATTGCCATTTTTATCGGTCTCCCAGTACTCAATAAAATTGGTTTTAAAGTTAGCATGCTTCTTATTTAACTGGATTTGATTAATATAACGGTAACGATGTAGCTTGCCATCATCGGTACGATGTTCATATTTAGCTGCATCAACTTGGTAAGCTTCGTGAAATAGAAATTTATGGTCACCTTGTTTAGCTCCTACAATGTATCGCATATTTAATGCTTGCAAATCACTCAGGTGTAGCACATTAGACGCTATACTATCTTCTACGACAATTAACTTTAGATGGGGATGTTCTCGTCTGATATCAGTATACAATCGCTGGGAAGCACGGCGTTCACAATCATTTTTATCAACACCATCTGTTTTCATGATGGGTTCAGGTGCAATGGGTAATACTATCTTAGTATCAGGATGCACAATCGCTGCGCAGAACATATTGTGATAATACGTTACCTTTTCTTCAGGATAAGTTGCTTTGTGTTGTATAGAGATGATGACTCTAATTTGTTCTTTTGCTTTTACAGGCAGTGACTTCCAAGAGTGATCAGCTAGTATCGCTGGCAAGCCTGCCACGCTATCTATCAGTCGTGTTGTAATTCTTCGCTCCCCATCCACATAATAAAGCTCCCAGGGCTGCATAATGGCTTTGACGAAGACGTAGGTGTGCTTCTTATAGTCAGATAAACGATCTGATAACGTGGTGACAAATTCTAAGTGGTGTTTGTTATTGTGCTTCACGCAACAATGATCACAATGGACAGTATCGGATGAGAAAAAACCAGTGCCATCACCAGCCAGTAAATAGTGTTTATCTAGGTATTCAAATACCTCAAGACCGCCGCCTCTTTGCACTTGCGAAAATACTTTTTTGTATACTTTCCTAATCTCTCTTGGATCAACCTCATCGTTCCGTTCCCGCATGTAAGTATCACTCGGCGCTTGCTTAACCTGAAATAACGTACGTAAATTATGTTTAATTTGAGGCTCTTCTTTTGCTTCATCAAATTTTAATAATGACGGAAACTTAAGAGAGAACATTGCCAATCCGGACATCAGGCAATCTGATACGCTAATTAACTTAGACCGTGGTGATAATACCCTAGGTGACTTGATTGTTTTAAAATGGCTATGAATCAGCCCGAATAGACCTTGTGCCGATAAATGTTTTCTTGAAGATCTCACTCGTTATTTCTTCCATTACTAAAAAATATGCTAATTGTCTCATTCCCCTTTGTTTCTAGCCTAGAAATAACACTGCATAAAATTCATTGAATCATCATCCAAAAAGGATTATAACTTCCTCATAGGAAGTACTTTGGGGCATTCAATGAAGCGTTGGAATGCAAAAGAAATGCAAGCAATTGGCCAAAAGCTGTTTGCCAGCATTCACAAACGTAAGCACCATGCGCATCATAATCATGATGTTCACTTTCTTGCACGTGAGATAAATGAGTGGCTGCCGCAAGGCATCGAATCGATCATATGTGGTGATTATACTCCTCGGCACTTAAAGCGCATTTATTTCAAAGATGAAATGGTAGACCAGTTGCATTTATCAGATCGCGTGTTGCAACACATTTTGTTGAAGCAACTAAAACCTACCTTTAAATACGTCATGAATAAAAATTGCTATCACCTCTTTGGGCCAACAGGGGTGAAGTATGCCACAGCACGTATACGCCAGGTGCTAGAGCAGGAAAACCCGTGCTATTTAATTCGTGCAGATATTAAATCGTTTTATAAATCGATTCCACACCACCTGCTGATTCAAGACGTGAAACAGCATTACACTGATGTTCGTGTACAAAATATGCTAATCAATATCATTAAAAATCCGATTGAAACACCACGCGGATATAAAAATGCAGATACTGGTATTGCTCTCAGAGGGCCTCTTTCGCAATTTTTTAGTGGGTTATATTTAAAGCCCTTAGATGATGCTATGTCTAACATGCAGGTAACATACATCCGTTATCAAGATGATCTTTTGATTCTCTGTCACACTAAACGGCAGTTAAACCGCTGTTGGAAACGGATGCTAGATATTTTACATGCAAGACATCTCTCCCTTTCACATAAGAAAACACGAAAAGGTGAAGTGAAAACAGGATTCCATTTTTTAGGTATTTTTTATTCTCCTACGCAGCAGGAGGATATAGCTACTGTGACACCTGCTAATGATAATGTGATTGCCCCTGATCAAGTTGATCAATATTTGAATGTACATGGGGGGGGGTAAATCAACATTTAATCAGCAGCAAGCGCGATTACATATCGTTCCTCACGCTAGAACCTTACGTAAAGCACGCGAGCAAGTGAAGTGCATGGTCGCTGATGGGCTCTCTGCCCGACAGATCAGAAACTATCTCGCTCGTTGGTCACAGTGGTGGCAAAACACAACGACTATTTGGAGTACCAACAAGTTGATACAGTGGTTTTGTAAGGCCTGTTGGGATCTTACACCCGCTGTTTATGCAGCAGGCATATTATTACGCCGTATTAGAGAATCACACACCCACCTGCCTTACGCTCGGCACGTGGGACTTGATACTCTCCAACTGGCTGGGTAATATTCTCCAAAGTTCGCTGTTTTTGTTTGACATAAGTTTTCCAACAACTCGCAGCGACCCCGCCACGCACCAGCCACCCCATGACAATCCCGCACCGCCCGCGCCGCCAACCGCCCCCCCGCCGCCGCCCCCCACATAAAATCCGCAAAGAAACTGAAATCCAAGCCCAGTAGTAGAATCAACGTTAGGGCGACCACCCGCCGGATAAAAAGATGTTTGATTGTCATTCAACTTAAGTTGTTTAGCGCGTGCACTCAACTCTTTACCATTTTCGACAACCTGATATAACCCTTCACAAAAAATCTTAGCGTCTTCTACTGATAACACGCTTTGTGCTAATCCAATGATACGTACACAAAAGGCATCTCTCTGATGCCGATCTTGGAAATCATTAAAACGATCGAAGTAAGCATTTAACAAAGCTAATAATAAAACGCTTGGATTGACGTAATCATCTAAATGCACTGCGCCTTTAGGTAACAACCTATCAAAGAAGGCTAAAAAAGCAGATTGGGCACTTGCACTTAAATTCGCAGCAGATTGGATGGGCTGCTCTATAAAAGCATCTACTAACGCATTAGCATTATAGGTATATTCTTCCGGAATCATGATCTCCACCACGCCTTGGCCATTCTTCTTGTACTGATAGGCCCACGCTTCTTTAACAGCTGCTAGCGTGGCATTTACTTTTTCTTGATCAGGCAAACGGTCGAAATGCGGGCGCATAATTTTAAGCATTTCTAGCTGGCCACGCTTAGCTGCCATTAAAGGAGCGGCTTCTGCATAAAATGTTTGCCAGGCAAGCGTTTTGACTGTCATGCCTTGAGGTGGTGTCATGAGTAATAAATCAGGTCTGCTCTCTAACATACGGTCAGCCGTTTCTCTATCATCATTAACAACTGCTTTTAGGAAGGTAGCTATTAGCCTATCCTTATTGAATGCATAAAAACCAGAAAAGCTCAGCGATAAACACCCGACAGATTGGGTATCTAAACAGCCTGCTATGTTTTGTTGCACTTCGATAGGTAAAGTAGGCAACGCGCCATCTTGTTCCACACGCTCTAGATCAGGATTAATGGGATGGTTGAAAAGAGGTCTATTAGTAGCCATCAGTCGCTCGCTTTGAGTTAATTTTTATTGGGTACATTATAACCAACAGAGTAGCTTTTTTATTAAGGAGAGCTTAAAAGTTTACGAAATAGTGAAGCTTAATGGGCGGTTCAGAGGGCTTTTGCAGGGTTGGCGGGAACTGCTGAAGCCTATCCCCAGATTCTGTGGATAATTTCTTGAATATTGCTTCAAAACTTGTGGGAACCATTGGAATTTTCAATTGAATACCTACTAATTCTTCTATTATCAATAACTAACACAACCTACTAATTTAATAAAAATTAGTAGGTTATTAGTAGTTTAGTCAATTTCCTAGATTTTATCTACTAATTTAGTAGAAATTAGTAGATAATTAGTAGGTTACTTATATCTACTAATTTAGTAGAAATTAGTAGATGATTAGTAGGTTACTTTAAATCGTGCGCTAGCCCCTCTTCAGGCTCCGCATAGGTTCCTATGATGACTTTCGTTCCTCGAAAATTATTCCCTTCATTCGGCCCTTCTACAAAATCATAGCGCAGCCACTCAGCATCATTAACATATAATCGCACACACCCATGACTAGTGTTATAACCAGGCAGCCCATTAGGCTCGCCATGCAACGCCTGCCCATTATTAAAGTACATGCAATAAGGCATAGGTGCGCCACCTCTAGGCAGCGGGAATTTATGTGAAATGCAATCACTGCTTCCTAACGAATAGACTCGGTAAGTGCCTTCGTGTGTTTCACACGCACGATGGGTATCGCGGCAATACTCAGCTCCTCCTGACATCGGCCCCCAACGTAGTTGCGTGCCATCTTGTGCGAAAGCCGCCCAAGCATTGTTAGCAGGATCAACCATAACGACTTTTTCGCCTGGGGCTTCAATTTGTCTCGGGAAAGGGGAAAAATCGATAACATCGACGCCATTTAAATTATTGGGTACGGCTAAAACCATGCCAGCATATAGCTGGATGTTTAATCGGTTAATACGCATGACGATGTCTCTTTCCTGCTCATTTGGAAATAAGGATCGCCAGGACTGATTTCTTTTTACTCGAAGACAATTATAGCCTTCTGTTTTGCACAAATACTGACCATAAGGCTTGGCTGAGGCGAGTGGCGAGAGGCATAAGACAGCAATTAGGATAAAGGATAGTGAAATTAGTTTAAATTGCATACAAGCCGCTCCATTTCTTGTTTTTGCTAATAGTATTTTACTCTATAATCGGAGAATAGTTGTATTAAAAATAACAGCGAATAACTGCCGTCCTTGCAAGTGCATAGCCTGGATGGAGCGAAGCGGAATCCGGGTTTATGCGTATACAGACAAACCCGGATTCCGCTTCGCTCCATCCAGGCTACGCACTTGCAAGGACGGCCGGTGCCCATTACAAAACAAAAGGGGAAATAATGACAATCCTGACTTTTTCCGTCTTACTGCTAATTATCTCTTTCCTAGCAGGTTTACTGGGGGCTTTAACAGGACTCGGTGGTGGCGTTATTGTCATTCCTGCACTCATTTTGCTCTTCCATATCGATATTCATTATGCGATGGGTGCCTCTATTATCTCTGTCATTGCCACCTCATCAGGAGCCGCTGCCGCTTATTTAAGAGAAGGCTATACTAATTTACGCGTCGGTATTTTTTTAGAAACAGCTGCTGTCATTGGAGCGGTGATAGGCGCATCGCTCATTGCCATTGTGTCACCTGCCTTTTTAGCGATTGTATTTAGCATCGTTTTATTTATTTCGGCCTACTTAACCATCAATCGTAAAGAAGAAAAAGAAATCTATTCCAGCTCACATCCTTGGTCTATCGTTTTAAATTTAGACGGCACTTACCCTCTAAAAGGACAAAAAGTTAATTACTTTGTACAACGCGTTCCGCTAGGCTTATCTATCATGGGATTGGCTGGCATTATTTCTGGCTTATTAGGCATTGGTTCTGGCACATTGAAAGTATTAGCGATGGACCAAGCACTGCGGCTACCCTACAAAGTATCAACCGCTACTAGTAATTTCATGATAGGTATCACGGCCGCCGTAAGCGCTGGCATTTATTTTATGCATGGCTATATTGATCCCGCACTCACCTTCCCAGTAATGATCGGCGTCATTGCCGGTTCATTCACAGGCGCTAAAGTATTGCGCCATATGAATGTTAGATTGTTAAGAATTATATTTAGTATTGCTATTTGTTTTGTTGCCATACAAATGTTATATAACACGCTAGCAGGAGCCACGTAATGATATCAAATCAACGACTCGAAAAAGAAATGGGGGCTATTTTATTAGTCGGCATGCTGCTTGCTTTAACGTTAGTCATCATCGGTGGCGGGTGGTACCTCATAGAAAATGGCTCTGCTACACTCCAAACCGAATTACTGTTAACCAACTACGATCAAACTAGTATTACTCAAATTTTGGATCAGGCTCTTTCACTTTCACCTCTTGGCCTGATTGAGTTAGGCTTATTAATATTGGTCGCAACCCAAATTATTCGTGTCGGATTACTGGTGTGGTTTTATTTTCGCCTACATGATTATTGGTTTGTATCGTTCAGTCTGTTTGTATTTTTTGTCTTGGTCTACAGTTTATTCAGTGGGAATATAAAATGAAACATTTGCAACGCATGACTAGTCACCAGCATTTTAAACGCAACATGATTATTGGCTTTATCTTATTAAGTATAATGGCATGGTTAGGCGCAAGTATTTACGGACATTATTATGTATCAACTGATAATGCTTACATCAATGCCAATGTCATGCAAGTATCCCCACGCATTACAGGAAAAATAAACAAAGTCTATGTGGTGAATAATGACTATGTCAAAAAAGGTCAGCCACTATTTGATATTGATCCACAACCATTTGACATTTCAGTGGCCTCAGCGAGGGCTGCTCTTGCTGTTAGAACAGCGCAATTAGATCAAGCGAATATGTCAGCAGAGCGAACGCTGGCCATGGTAAAAAAGAAATTTTCACCACCACAAGATGGCGATAATGTGATTGCTCAATTAAAAGCAGCGCAAGGCGGCGTTGACGCAGCAAAAGCCGATTTAGATCAAGCATTATTAAATTTGCAGTATACAAAAGTCACCGCGACAGAAAGCGGCTGGGTAACCAATGTAACACTGCAAGTTGGCAATATTGTTCCTGCAAACCAACCTGTATTTGCGTTAATTAGCGACCAAGAATATTGGGTAGATACCAATTTTAAAGAAACAGAAATGGCGCGCATTAAGGCAGGTCAATTAGCAGAAATCAAAACGGATATGTATCCAAACCATCCATTTAAAGGGGTAGTAGAAAGCATTAGTGGCGGTGCTGGCGCTGCGTTTTCGTTATTACCACCACAAAATGCGACTGGTAACTGGGTGAAAGTCACTCAACGTATTCCTGTTCGTATTCATGTGAAAAATCCTAACAAGAATTATCCGTTGCGTATTGGCAGCTCAGCAACAGTAACCGTTAAACTACAGCAGTCAGCGAAAAATTCATGACCTTGCCACTTTACCAAACAATTTCACCTGCCAATCGGCTGCTCATCACTATTGTTGTGATGGCAGCCACATTAATGCAGGTGATAGACACAACGATTGTGAATGTTGCTCTTCCACATATGCAGGGTTCTTTAGGTGCCTCATCTGACGAAATTACGTGGACGCTCACTAGTTACTTAGTCGCCTCTGCTATCTTCATGCCTTTAACGGGTTACTTTACCGATTTGTTTGGGCGTAAACGATATTTAATTATTTCGATTGCTGGATTTACCGTCGTATCTGCCTTGTGTGGTGCCTCTGTTTCATTAACTGAACTCGTTTTCTTTCGGTTATTGCAAGGTGTATTTGGCGCAGGATTAGTCCCTATTTCACAAGCTATTTTAGCTGATATTTATCCGCCAGAAGAGCGCGGTAAAGCTATGGCTATTTGGGGTGTGGGTGTGATGGTTGGTCCTATTTTAGGACCGACTATTGGTGGTTATTTAACGGAAGTCACCACTTGGCGTTGGACATTTTACGTTAATATTCCAGTGGGTATTTTCACTTTACTATTATCTAATGTGATTCCAGATACCATCAAAAAAGTACGCCTAATGGATTGGACAGGCTTAGGATTAATGTCACTAGGCATCGGTAGCATGCAATATGTATTAGACCGTGGTAACCAAGAAGATTGGTTTGGCTCAACGCAAATTTGTATTGTCACGTATCTGGCGATTGCCGGTTTATTTGGATTTATGCTGCATAGCTTAAACAACAAGAAACAAGCTGTGTTTGATCTCGCGATTTTTAAAGATAGAAATTTTGCGGTCTCAAGTATTTTACTTTGTATTTTTGGTTTAGGTCTTTACGGTATGATGGTCATTCAGCCAATGATGATGGAAAATCTATTTGATTATCCGGCGTTAACCACAGGCTTTATGATGGCACCTCGCGGCATTAGCGGCATGATCAGCATGATGATTGTTGGTAAGTTAATTACGCGGATTGATCCTCGTTGGTTGATTGTTTCTGGTATTTTAATTAGCGTTGCAGGTATGTCTATTGGTACTTATTATTCAGTTGATAATATTAGTCCTGCTTGGTTAGTCTATCCTATGCTATTGCAAGGATTTGGTTTAGGCATGGTGTTTGTGCCGCTATCATTTATCGCCTACTCCACCCTACCTGTACATCTAAGAACGGAAGCAGCGGGTTTATTTAGCTTATTACGCACCATTGGCAGCTCCATCGGTATCTCAGTTGCG
Organism: Gammaproteobacteria bacterium; assembly: GCA_049294295.1. Lineage (GTDB taxonomy): Bacteria > Pseudomonadota > Gammaproteobacteria > DSM-16500 > DSM-16500 > Aquicella. Next base: position 38,181 of record JBAQCP010000033.1, read on the forward strand.
ATTACGATTTATACTAGACGCTCACAATTATTTTGGAATCAGTTGGTTGGATTTATACAACCTTATAACAATGCATTGCAGCAGTATTTAAGCCCATTACACTTAACCAGCAATCAACCGCTTGCTGCTGCATTGGTCACTAAGCAAATTGCACAACAGGCTTCTATGCTAGCTTTTGTCAATGTGTTTGCCGTTATCATTGTTTGCTTTTTAGCGATGCTACCGTTGGTGTTTATTTTGAAAAAACCCAGTGCTCATATAAATATTAAAATTGAAGTTGCTGAATAATGCACTGGTTTAGCGCTGCCGTCATTGCGAGCTGCCACTGTCAT
>JBAQCP010000034.1:0-19001 GCA_049294295.1 Gammaproteobacteria bacterium
GCTTTTTCCTAGCATCACGCAAAAGCCCCGGCAAAAGATTTGCCGGGCTACGCTACTCGCGCTCGCAATGATGGCAGCGATTCCAGCCAGGCTATACTACCCTATCCGGCACGTTCGTAAAAATAGCATCTATTCCCATATTTAACAATCGGTTAGCCTCATCAGGATCATCTACTGTATAACATAAAAATTGCCTGCCGCTCGCTGTAACTTTTTTCGCATATTCTTTAGTCACAATGTCTTTATCAACGTGAATAGAAACACAATGCAGCTTACTAGCGATCACCTGCCAATCGGGCAGCCACTCTTCCATTAATAAACCAATCCGCACATTGGATGCCGCTCCTCGCAATAGCATTAACGTAGGTACTGAAAAACTAGAGAATAAAATACGCGAATTGTATCGATTTAGATAAGCAGACATTTCCCTCAACACCGCTAGCACCAATGTCTCTTCTCGTCCTGGCAATGATTTTAACTCAACATTCGCATAAGTATTGGTTTTCTCTAAAAAGGAGGTCAGCTCAGTGAGTGTCGGCAATGTTTCTTGATGGAAGGCCGGAGCAAACCAAGAGCCTGCATCTAATCCTTTAAGCTGAGCTAAGGTATAAAGACCGACATCGCCCACGCCATTCGTTGTTCTATTTAAGGTATCATCATGAATAATAATAGGATGATTATCTTTGGTTAAAGCAACATCTAACTCTATCCATTCAATACCTAAATCCACTGCTTTTTGAAAAGCAGCCATGGTATTTTCTGGCGCGTAAAAACTAGCACCTCGATGAGCAATCACATGCTGTTTAAATTTAAGTGATTCCATCGCTTAAATGCATCCCTATCACGCCCATTACAATTAACATCAGAAATAATATCTTACGTAACGATAAAGATTCTTCAAAATAAAATATGCCTATCGTTGCCACTAAAATAGTGCCAACACCCGACCAAACGGCATAGACCACGCTTAACTCTATATATTTCATTGCAAAGGTTAAGGCGATAAACGAGACGGTATAAAATAATAACAGCAGGATACTCGGCTTTAAATGCTGCAAACCATGCGACAACTTCATAGAAATGGTACCCATCACCCCAAACGCAATGGCCACGCCTAAAGAAATCCAACTATCGGTAATGAGTGAGAATTTCATGCGCTTTTTAACCCTAACACACCTGAGATAATACAAAATAAGGAAAACGTTTTTAATAATGTAATAGGCTCTTGGAACCATAAGGTGCCAATAAAGAAAATTAAAAGCGTACCCAATCCTGACCAAATGGCATAAGCAAAACCAATTTCTAAACGCTTTAATGACATGCTTAAAAAGACCAATGACAGCAAGTAAAAAACAAAAATAAAAATAGACGGCTTGAGATTAGCAAATCCATGAGAAAGTTTCATAGAAGTGGTGCCTGCTACTTCTGCAAAAATGGCAAGCATCAAATAAAACCAGGCAAAAGATTGCGTCATTAGCTATGGGCCAATTTCTGAGTAACGACATCAGGCATCGCAGCAAGAACAACGGTTGCCTGCATTTCTACTTTATTACCAACAGACAAATTAGGGGCTGGCATACCTGCATCAGCTGCCATGCTTTGGCCGGCCATTTTGACCATCATGTTGCGCGCCATGGGCATAATAGGCGGCGGAACTAATAAGTCAATTTGGTGTAGGTAGTATTTTTGATCTGGGTATACTTTATTTAAAGCATCAATTTCAGATTTGGCCTGAGCATAGATATTATTACGCAAGGAAACATTAGCCTGTCTAATTTCATCTTCGCTAGGCGTGAATTGGACACTATCTAAGGTAAAGGTTTCGCCTGGCTTACTGATACTTTTAGCTTTATCACGCAACCCTGCTAAATCACTTTGAACGAGACGCGCTTGGGCAGTTATTTGGATACTTTCCAAGCCGGATCGATCCAATTGACGATCAAAAGAGATCAAATGCCAATCTGCTTTCGCAATTTGGTTTAGCTTTTGAACTACATCATTTTGAATTTTTTCTATCCCCTGACCGCTGACTGACGCATTAACAACGACATTCGTTAAGGCTGTTTTGGTCGTTACCCATTGCTCTGCTGATAATTGGAGGGAAACTTTGTTTAATAATGGCTCTAAAGAAACATCCGCCCAAACTGAACAAGAGGCTAATAAGCCCAAGGTTAAAAGGTAAAATCTTTTCTTCATATACGCTCCCTGCTGCTTTAGAAATACTTAAGGGTATTTTATTGAAATTTGCATAGGAGTGCTATCTATTAAAGTGTTGTTTGAGAATTACATGGGCCCCTTGTCATTACGGCCTGTTATATTTCGCATACATCGCTGATGACCTATTCTTAGACGCAAGCTCCTCCCGCTTAGCAGGTGCCCTCCGCAGAGCAGGCTCTTCCTGATCAGCGCACTCCTCTATCGCCTGACTCATGCCTGCAATTTCTTGCAATCTATCTTCTTGAATCTTCAAATCTAGCAAATTATCACCCAATAAAGACTGCTTCGCCTCATCACTGCTAGATGCTCTAAACAAACCAAATAGAAAACAACACGATTTGGGCGGTTGAATTTGACCTAATATATTACCAGATTCAGCTCTCATGCATCGAACACAATTAGCCCATAATGTAATCGTGTCATCTACTAATTGTAATAATCGCAATTGATCCACTACGATCTGCTTATTTTGTCGCATTCCTCTTAAGGCAACTAAAACAAACTCTTCCGAAAAAGAATTAACATAGCTTGCCAATTTGCCGTGAACATCTTGTAAGCATTCATTAATCTTTTGTGACGCCTGATTCCATGGAGATGTTTTAAGCAAGTTGAAAGAAGCGGTTTCCATTGCCCTCCCCATAAACACGGGCATAACAACCTGCGCATCGCAAATCGCCATAATCCCAGTCGTTGAAACAGGATTAACATCGACCCTCGCTATTAAATCAAAACAATCCTGTATTTTTTGCTCTCTATCGTTAATTAACTGTAATTTATTATCTAACAATAATAATTGCTGCTTAAATTGAATGTATTTTGCATGAAAATTTCCAATAACAGCGGCCAATATTTCACGTTCTTCATTTAGAGACAGAACAAAAGTTTGTAATTCCTGCCGATAGGCTGTTTCTCTAGGCTGACCAGATTCAGCTTGATATTGTCTAAGTGCAGCTTCCACTTTACGCTCACGCACTTTATTCAACAAAGCCTGCATACGCAGGAAAGCAACAGGTGTTTTTTTATGAGCGGTTTGCTCCGTCAACGCATTGGGTACATTTAAATGCAATGCAGGTAATAGGCTGCTGATACCGATATGCAAATCCATGAGCTTAATCACGCCCAATCGATCTGAATACTCACTCAAACTATCTTCATGTGCGGTTAATTGCTTCTTATATTTTTCACATTCCTTGACAATACTCACTGATTCTTCTTGCATTTCGAAAGCTGCAAAAAAATGCTGTTGAGAACAAAGCAAAACATGGGAACGTTGCAAATCGTAAAAAAAACGCATGACTTCTTTTAAGACATTTTTTTTATTTTCTGAGATATCCGTCTTACCCATTTTTTCAGAAAGATGTGGCTTTATAAATTGATCTAGTAAAATCAACTTTTCTAAGTCTTCGTAGGGTTGTAAGAATTGACTGGAAGGTAATGACTCTAAATAAGTCCAAAAATCATTGAAAATACGTCCTTTGGCAACCTCATAAGGATGCCTCTTTTCATCCTGATGCCCTTCTTGAAACGCAGCTAACAATACCTCAAAAATATCACTCTTAGCCTTTTTAATAGACGCTAATAGCTCGGTATGCTTCAAATGGTTAGTTCTTTGCATGATGGCACCTCGTAATACCAATTAAAATATTAGTACAGGCTTTTCATTCCCGCATCAACTGTTAAAATAGACTTTCTTAGTTTCTGTCTTAAAAGAATATGAATCATGCCGATTAATGACATTTTCCACCCCACCTTGCCGACCAATCCTGGTGAAAAAAAATACTGGTCTAATTTATTAGGGGCGAGCCTTGGCTTAAGTATTAGTAATGCGCTGGCTAATACCCAGCAACCAGTGCTCATTATTGCACCAGATAATCTTACGGTTGCCCACCTGTTGGAAGAATTACAGTTTTTTGGCAACAGAGAAGAGCATTTGATTCATTTTCCAGACTGGGAAACGTTACCTTATGATCATTTTTCGCCCCATCAAGATATTATCTCAGAGCGTTTAGCGGCATTACATCGCATACCTTATTTGCAACAGGGAGCAATCATTACCACGGCCTCTACCTTAATGCATCGATTGCCACCACGAACATTCTTAGATGGGCATAGCTTTTTATTAAAAACAGGTGATCAATTAAACATCGATATTTTACGCACCAACCTTACTCGCGCGGGCTATCATGCTGTTAGCCAAGTAAGAGAGCATGGCGAGTATGCTGTAAGGGGATCAATTATTGATCTATTTCCTATGGGCAGCACGACGCCTTTCCGCCTGGATTTATTCGACAATGAAATTGATACCATCCGTCTATTTTCACCTGAATCACAGCGATCATTAGACAAGATAGAAGAAATTAGATTACTGCCTGCCAAAGAATTTCCGCTGACAGAAGAAGCTATTGAATTGTTTAGGCAACATTGGCGCGGGCAATTTAGCGGCAATCCATTAACACAACCCATCTATCAAGATATCACGGAAGGGATTTGCACACCTGGTATTGAGTATTACTTACCTTTCTTTTTTGAAGAGACAGCAACGTTATTTGATTATCTGCCAACGAATACGATTATTATTAATTTAGGGCATACACCTACTAAGGCCGCTGAATTTTGGCAAGAGATAAAGAATCGATACGAGCAGCATAAATATGATATTTCTCGACCGCTCTTAACGCCTGAGCAAGTATTTATTCCTGATGAAAAAATTAATGAAATTATTAAACACTATCCTCGATTAACGATCACCAACCGTCATCCCGAATGCAGTGAGGGATCTCCATCTATTGCAGCTGTTCCTAGCGAGGGATCCCTCGCTACGCTTGGGATGACAGGTGGAAAAGCTAGTATTCAATTCAAAACTAGCTTGCCGCCACTACTAGATATCAATCATAAAGCATCGCAACCATTAGCAGCTTTGCAACAATTTTTAGCAAGCACCAAAGGACGCGTTTTATTTTGCGCAGAAACAACAGGACGACGGGAAGTGCTTTTACATCTATTTAGAAGCATTTCTCTAACACCAACACTGTTTACATCATGGGCGGCCTTTTTAGAAAGTGATGAAAAATATGGTATCGTGGTTGCAGCAATTGAAACTGGTTTCTGCTTAGAAGAACCACCGTTGACTGTTTTAGCTGAAACGGAGCTATACGGTCAGCGCGTCATGCAGAGGCGTTTGCGCAAAAAAACCAATCAAGATCCTGATGCATTGATTCGTGATTTAACAGAGTTACGCATAGATGATCCTGTTGTGCATATTGATCATGGTGTTGGTCGTTATCGAGGTTTAACCACCTTAACTGTCAGCGACCAAGTGGGAGAGTTTCTTTGCCTGGAATATCAAGATCAGGCCAAGCTTTACGTGCCAGTTTCTTCTTTACATTTAGTTAGTCGATATTCAGGAGCCGATCCTGAACATACACCTATTAATCGATTAGGCACGGAGCAATGGCAAAAAGCAAAACGTAAAGCCGCTGAAAAAGTAAAAGATGTCGCTGCTGAATTATTAGATTTATATGCTAAGCGGGCAGCAAGACCAGGAGTCGCTTTAGAATTTCCTGCAGAACAATATGCAACATTTGCCGCCACTTTCCCTTTTGAGGAAACACCAGATCAGCTGCAAGCGATTGATGCGGTGATTAAAGATATGACCTCAGATAAACCCATGGATAGAGTGATTTGTGGCGACGTTGGCTTTGGTAAAACAGAAGTCGCTCTCAGAGCTGCCTTCTTGGCCGTACAAAACAATAAGCAAGCTGTTTTATTGGTGCCTACTACTTTACTTGCTCAACAACATTTTCAAAATTTCCAAGATCGTTTAGCTGACTGGCCCATTCAAGTTGAAATGCTATCACGCTTTCGTACGGGTAAAGAAACAACGAATATCTTACAGCGTTTAGCTGAAGGCAAAGTCGATATTGTGGTGGGCACGCATAAGCTTTTACAAGAAGATATAAAATTCAAATCGTTAGGTCTTGTCATGATTGACGAGGAACATCGCTTTGGTGTCAAACAAAAAGAAAAACTGAAAGCTTTGCGCACCAGTGTTGATATGCTAACGCTGACCGCAACCCCTATTCCGCGCACATTAAATATGGCGCTGTCTGGATTGCGCGACCTATCGGTCATTGCAACCCCACCTGCTAGACGCTTATCAGTAAAAACATTTGTTCATGATTATCAAGATTCCATCATTCAAGAAGCCATCCAGCGAGAAATTATGCGTGGCGGTCAAGTGTATTTTTTACATAATGACGTATCCACCATCAATCAAAAAGCAGAAGAAGTTGCCGCATTAGTACCAGAGGCAAGACCTGCTGTTGCGCATGGACAGATGCATGAACGTGAACTAGAACGTGTGATGTCTGATTTTTATCATAGACGATACAATGTGTTAGTCTCTTCAACTATTATTGAAAGCGGTATTGATATTCCAACAGCTAATACGATTATCATTAATCGTGCCGATAAATTTGGTATTGCTCAATTGCATCAATTGCGTGGACGTGTAGGCCGCTCTCATCATCAAGCTTATGCTTACCTATTAACACCAACTGAACAAAGCATAACATCCGATGCCAAAAAACGTTTAGAAGCTATTTCAATGTATGATGATCTAGGAATAGGCTTTACACTCGCCACCCATGATCTTGAAATACGAGGCGCAGGTGAACTATTAGGTGATCAGCAAAGCGGGGATATGCAGGAAGTTGGATTTACATTATATATGGATTTACTCTCTAGAGCAGTAGAGGCGCTTAAATCGGGCAAAGAAGCCAGCTTAGATGATGCCATGCAAGCACGCGGCATAGAAGTAGATCTTAAAATAACGGCTTTAATCCCGGAAACTTATCTAGCTGATGTGCAGCTGCGTTTACAATTTTATAAACACATCGCGAATGCTAAAAATATTCGTGAACTTGATGAAACCCAAGTTGAAATGATTGATCGCTTTGGCCTGTTAACTGACCAAATTAAAAATCTATTTGCAATTGCCGAATTAAAACTAAAAGCTGCTGAACTTGGTATTATTAAACTTGAAGCAAATCCTGCTGGCGGAAAAATTGAGTTTAATCACCAACCCAATGTCAAACCAGAAACGATCATTCGTTTAATACAAGATAAATCCCGGCGTTTTCGTCTAGAAGGCCCTACCCGTTTACGCTTTACGTTAGATCCGCATGAAGTGAAAGAACGCGTTGGCTTAATCGATCAATTACTCAATCAACTAGCAGGTTAGCCACACTTATGCTACATACAAGCATTAAAGATCATCTCAAAAGACTAGACGAAAACACGATCATACTGACACCTAATCGTCGTTTATCGGCTACTTTGCATAAAGCTTACCAGCAATTTAAAATGGAAGACAATCAAGCTGTTTGGAAAACGCCCGACATATTACCTTTTACTAGCTGGTTACAGCGTGCTTGGCAGGATTATACCAGCCAAACATTTGACACAACTCCCTTCTTGCTAAATTCATCCCAAGAGCAGTTTTTATGGGAAAAGATTTTAATGAACGCAGAAGAAAGTCATGTATTGTTAAAGGTATCTGAAACAGCAGACCTTGCAAAATCGGCTTGGGATTTACTGAACCAATGGCAGATTGATATTCATCAACCTATTTTTGAAACAACCAGCGATTATCAAGCATTGAAACGCTGGTTATTGTCATTTGCTCATTTGCTTGAAAAAAATAATTGGATTACGTTAGCCGATCTGCCTAACCATGTGTTAGAAAAAATTAACCAACGGGACATCGTGCCGCCTAAAAAAATATTATTGGCGGGATTTACTGAAATATCACCCCAGTTACAAAGCATATTAAAGCGCTGTGAAGATAACGGGAGTCACATTGAAATCATCTCACTAGCTAGAGAATCTTCCTCTTCACATCGGACTTGCTATCCTGAATCGGAAGACGAAATCCGCATGATGGCTTGCTGGGCTAAATCGACGCTCATCAAACATCCTACCACTAGAATTGGTTGCGTCATCCCAACATTAGATAAAATGCGGGATCGCGTGAAACAAATATTTTCAGATGTGTTTGCTGAAGGCAATGCTTATACCGTTGATTTACTCACTTGCCCTTTTAATATCTCAGCGGGTAGAAGCTTAATTGAATATCCGGTTATTAATGCAGCCATCCAATTACTGAATTTACACAAACGCCATATCACATCAATCGCATTGAGCAGCTTACTAAATTCACCATTTTTAGGAGAAGCTGAATCCGAACGTATACAGCGAGCCATCTTAGAAAGCGAACTCAGAAAAGCCAACATTAACCAAATTGATTTAGATCATCTTGAAGAATCGATTGTTTATCAATATTGTCCTCAATTAGTGAATCGCATCCTCGCCTTTCGTCGGTTTATACATGCCTTTGAAGGCATTCAAACCTATACAAAATGGATGGATGCTATCAGCCTTGGCCTGAAAGAAATGGGTTGGCCGGGCGAGCGCAGTTTAAGCAGTCCGGAATATCAAACAATTGAAGCATGGCTTGCGACACTTAACGAAATTAGCTCTTTAGATCAAATTAATCAGCCGGTTAATTTTCAGCTCGCTTTAGCTGCTTTACAAAAAATAACCGCTAAAAAGATATTTCAGCCACAAACACCTGAAGCACCTATTCAAGTATTAGGCTTATTAGAAGCCGCCTCTTTACCGTTTGATTATTTATGGGTAACAGGCATGGACGATTTGTCCTGGCCGCCACAACCTAAACCTCATCCCTTTATTCCCAAAAGTTTGCAGCGGGAATTGAAGATGCCGCACGCGACAGCAGAAAGAGAATTATTTTTTTGCGATACGATGACCAAGCAATTTAAAGAGTGTGCTGAGTACAGTATTTTTAGCCATGCGGACAAGCAAGATGAACTAGAGCTACAAGCAAGCTCTCTCATCCGAGACCTTCCTTTACTCAATCAATCTGAACTAGGCATGATAGAAAGTGACACCGCGATTAAACGTGTGCACGCATCAAAATGGTTAGAGAAAATAATTGATAACACTGCAACCACCATCCTGCCCAATGAAAAGATTCGTGGTGGTATTAATGTCATCAAACAGCAAGCTTTATGCCCTTTTAAAGCCTTTGCAGAATGGCGATTGCACGCAAGAGAACTTGAAACCCCTCTGCCCGGTCTTAGAGCAAAGGATAGAGGTAATATTGTTCATTACATACTAGAAATTATCTGGAATGAACTTAAAAACCAAACAGCACTATTAAATATCAAAGCTGAGGCCCTAGATAAGCTAATAGATGCTTCGATTGATAAAGCCATTGGCGCTCACGCAAGCTCGCGCAGTGCCTACCCGCAATACTTAGCACTAGAAAAACTGCGATTAAAAGAACTAACCTATGAATGGCTGCAAATTGAAAAAGAAAGACCGCATTTTGATATCCTCACTCAAGAAAAAAGAGAGAGCATTGCCATTGGCCAATTGAATCTCTCTATTCGTATTGACAGAATAGACGTGCTAGAAAATGGTAAAAAACTGATTATTGATTATAAAACCGGTAATAGCGACATTAGTAAATGGTTTAGTGATAGACCAGAAGAACCACAACTTCCGCTTTATGCATTAATGGATACGGCTAACACGATAGGCATTACCTTTGCGCAAGTAGCAACGGGAAACAGTGGCTTCAAGGGGGTCAGTCAGCATTCAACTGATATTCAAGGTGTCAAGCCTATCGCTGCCTGGCAAGAACAAATTGCAGCATGGCAAACGACCTTAACACAATTAAGTGATCATTTTTATCAAGGCGTTGCCACCGTTGACCCCAAAGAACCGAACCAAACCTGTCAGTGGTGTGCTTTAAATCCTTTATGTCGAATTAACGAAGAGCAAGCAAATGTCCATACAGCATGATCAACAACAGCGGGAATATGCATTAGACGCCACGCAATCATTTATTGTTCAGGCACCCGCTGGCTCAGGAAAAACTGAATTATTAATTCAGCGTTTTTTAACATTACTCACGGGTGTTAAATCACCAGAAGAAGTGCTCGCCATCACCTTTACCAAAAAAGCAGCGAGTGAAATGCGAGCCCGTATTGTGAAAGCATTAAAACATGCCTATTCAGATCCAGAGCCGGACTCCCCTCATGCGAAAAAAACGTGGCACCTTGCCAAAACGGTCTTAGAGCGTGATCAGCAATTAAGCTGGGACTTAATACAAAATCCGAATCAATTACGCATTCAAACCATTGATGCACTCTGTACTTATTTAACCAAACAAATGCCGCTGCTTTCTCAGTTTGGTTCTCAGCCTGATATTGATATTAATCCTACCAATTTATATCGTGATGCGGTATTTGAAGTATTAATGCATGTGGAAGAAGATTTAGCGTGGTCCAATGCCATTGCTAAGTTATTACTACACTTAGATAATGATTTAAATAAATTACATGACCTACTCGTCAGCCTATTAGCAAAACGCGACCAATGGCTGCCTTATATTCAATTTCATCAAAATGATATTGAAATTAGGAAAAAGCTGGAACACTACCTAGATTTAGTTGTACGTGAACATCTGAATAGTTTAAGCCCGCTTATCCCCAGTCATTTGCAATCAGAATTAGCGGCCATAGCCCGTTATGCGGCAGATAACTTGATATTAAACCAAACAGAATCACCTATTACTATCTGTAGTCGTTTGCAGGATTTTTCAGCGCTTGATAAAAACACCTGGTTAGGATTAGCGAAATTACTACTCACGACAGAGGGGACTTGGCGCAAGGCATTCAATGTGAGCACTGGCTTCCCAGCAGCTTCTCATTTTAAAAACGCCGAAGAAAAAACACAAGCTGCTGAATTTAAGCAACGCGCCACTGAATTAATGGGCAAGCTATTTGAACATGATAAATTACGCTTACAATTAGCCGAATTAAATTACCTGCCACGCACAAATTACGCTGACAAACAGTGGGATATCTTACAAGCCCTATTGCATGTCTTAAAAATTGTTGCGGCTCAATTAAGAATTAGTTTTCAACAACACGGTAAAATTGATTTTATTGAAAATTCGCAGGCTGCTTTAACTACATTGGGTGATGCAGAAAACCCAACTGATTTGGCGCTCGCATTAGATTATCGTATTTGCCATATTTTAATCGATGAATTCCAAGATACCTCGCTAACCCAATATGAATTATTAAAACGATTAACAGCTGGATGGGGCAGCGGTGATGGCCGTACCTTATTTGTAGTAGGCGATCCTATGCAATCTATTTATCGTTTTCGCGAGGCGGAAGTTGGTTTATTTATACGTATGCGGCAATACGGCATTGGCGATATTAAGCTACACCCGCTCACGCTATCTGTTAATTTCCGTTCAGCGCCTGGCATTGTTGAATGGAATAATCAGCATTTTGAAAAGATTTTTCCTGCTTTTAGCGATATGAGTACCGGTGCTGTTAATTATAGCCCAAGCACGGCAAACAAAACCGATGAAGCCTTAATAGAGATAAAGGGTTTTTCAGCTGAAAATGAAAATGAGCAAACACAATATATTATTGACGGCATTCAGAAAACTCTAAAAGATTACCCTGAACAAAGCATTGCGATCTTAGTCAGATCTCGCAGTCATTTAGCAAGTATTATTCCTGCACTTAAAAAATCCGCCCTATCTTATCGTGCATTAGATATTGACCCACTGGCATCTAGGCAACATATTCAAGATTTATTGTCGTTAACTTGCGCTCTACTCCATCCCGCGGATCGTATTGCTTGGCTTTCTATCCTAAGAGCACCCTGGTGCGGATTAACGCTAAGTGATTTGCAAATACTAGCAGCTAACAATGCCCACATTACACTATGGGAGCAATTAACCAACGAAGCTGTATTTGCAAATTTAAGCGAACACGGCAAACAGCGTTTACAAAAAATATTACCTATTTTAAAGATTAAAATAGCAGACAGAGAAAGAACAACCTTGCGTGAATGGGTTGAAAGTACCTGGCTACTGCTAGGCGGACCTGCCTGTCTTGAAGACCAGCATGAGATACAAGATGCCGATGCTTTTTTTGATTTATTGCAGACATTCAGCCAACAATATCAAACGATAGATTTAGATTTGCTAAAAACGACCATTGAAAAATTATTTGCAACCACCCAGCATGATAATGCACCCATTCAAATCATGACCATTCATTCAGCGAAAGGATTGGAATTTGACACCGTCATCCTACCTCGCCTTGAACGAAAAATGCCTAATGATGATAAAGCACTACTATCTTGGATGGAAAGACCTGCTGCCAATCAAACGGCTCTATTACTTGCGCCCATTCATGCCACTGGCAAAGAAACGGATGCGACGTATGAATACATCCATAGGCAACAAAAAGTCAAATCTGATTATGAATCTGATCGATTATTATATGTTGCTACAACAAGAGCCAAGCAGCGTTTGCATTTATTTTTCAATATCAAACAAGATAAAGAAGAATTAAAAGCCGTTCCTGGCAGCTTCTTAGAAAAAATTTGGCCGTTTATTAAAGGAGATTTACCCTCGGTTTTAATTAATTCTAGCGGAATGCCAGCGATAGCTGCTGAGGCAATAAAGCCAGAAAGATTTATTAAACGACTGGCTGCTGGCTGGAAAAATCCTATTGCGGAAACAGTTGAAACAAAGGTAGCGACACATTTACGCAGTGAAGGCTTCATATTACGTAATGATACACCGAAAATTATGGGTATCGTGATCCATCGCATTTTACAATTATTATCTCAGCATGGGTTAGATTGGTGGCAAGATAAGCCTGAAGAGATCAGAATTAACTATCTTCGTAAACAGCTGCTTCAACATTCAATGAATATGCAGGATTTACCAAAAGCATTAACCATCACTTATCAGGCAATTCAAAATACGTTATCGGATAATAAAGGTAAATGGATCTTGCATTCGCATGCTGAAGCTACCTCTGAATTTTCGCTGACGGCGCATTTGAGTGATGGCGTTAAGACCTTGGTGATTGATAGAACGTTTGTGGATGAACACAATGTTAGGTGGATTGTGGATTATAAAACGACTACTTTTTCACGGGATGATTTGCAGGATTTTCTGGATAATGAGCAGAAGAAGTATAGAGAGAAGATGCAGGAATATTGTGAGGCGATTCGGTTGTTGGAGAAGAGGCCAGTTAAATTAGGTTTGTATTTTCCGGCATTGCCTGCTTGGCAGGAGTGGGAGGCGGTGTAGCCCGCATGCAATGCGGGGCTTTTATTTGATAATTACATGCGGGCTACGCAACTACACCACTTCATCATGAATATCTTTCGCGACAGTAGAATTTTCGTCATTCCCGCGCAGGCGGGAACCCATCCATAACGATACTTCTGCTGTATATTAGAAATGGATTCCCGCCTGCGCGGGAATGACAAAGAATTCCACCCTCTCCGAAGATGTCGGGTTGCCACATCGACCCAGCAAAATCAACTCATCGCCAGACTAGGAGCCGCCCTCTCCTCTTCATGCGAACTCAACTGCGAATTGCGCTCAAGCACATTTCCATTCTCATCAAGAAACGCTCCCAGCCGCTTATTCCTATCCAAACATTTGTATTTTGCACAGATAGCTTTTGCTACCTTCAATGCCGCAATGGTAGCATCTTCATGCGAATCACCCAGACCCGCCATAATGCCGCCAAAATTTAAATTGTATTTTTCTTGCATATCATACAATGCTTGCTGCGCAATAAAATACGCCTTATCCATATAGGGATGTTGATAATGACAAACTTGAAGAATCTTATCTTGTGCAGGCATAACCTGGCCAGGCTGCACCCATGTTTTCATAACAGCAGTCGCGCCATTTTTTGCTTTCCAATCTTTCTGAGCCGTATTAGAAGCATAATCACCCTCTACGCGCGTATGAATAACGGTCTCATTAGGCGTTTCATAAGTCGTATCCGTGTGAAGCACCACTGTTGTGGGATAATATCTCACGGCATGCAAAGCTACTTTTAGGTTTGCCATCTCTTGGGGATCAATGTCTGGCAACATACTGACGGTTGCATAAGCAGGCGTTGAGATCACTACATCATCAAATACAGCAGACTTGCCATCATCGCCCATCAATAACGTGTTGTCGCTTAATAATGCTTGATACTTTAGCCCCTCACCAACACGTATTAATTTAACAATTTCGGTTTCTTTTTTAATATGCAACTTGCCGCATCTAGCTTCCATGGCAGCCATGTAACTGCTTAAGCCAGCGGGTGCATCATACCAATCCTTGCTTAGGGATATATAATTCAATGCATAATGCGCGCACATTTGCTTCGCCTCACTCATTACAATTCCCCAGCTGGCTGCAACCAATGGATACAAAACACGGTCAGCAAATTTATCAATATTCATTCCAATACAAGCAGGATATTGTTTAAATTTTTCCACAAATTGTTCTAACGTTTCAACTTCTTCAATTGTTTGAGGAGCGGAACGATGCTGTGCATGAAGAATAGTCCATTGCAAAGCAATAAAATCGGACAAATGTGTCATCAAGGAATTAAAAGCTAATACCGTTTTAGATTGCTTTTTATTTCTCGATCCGAAAAGACGAGAAAAACAGCCTACGGTTTCATCCGCTTTCGCTGTTCGATTGTAAACAGGAGGCAGCAAAATATTATCACCACCATTCTGAATACTGACCTTATGAAAATCAGCATTTAATTCAAATTTTTCTAAGCTAACACGTAGTCGACGACAGAGCTTGTGAAAATTTGGATAACTCTCGGGTGAACCTATAAACTCAGCGCCACCTTCAGCAATACCGTGATCGCCGAAATCGAAGCTATTAATATGACCGCCTAGACGAGAAGACTTCTCCACCAACGTCACATCAAAATCGGACATATTTTCCAGCATATAAGCGGTTGTCAGCCCTGTCCCACCACCAATCACTAAAATCTTTTTCTTTTCTCTTGGAAGAGATGGCGCTACTACGGATTTCATTTATTTCCCCTAGTCTAGAAAAATATCATTAATCACTGGGATAAATCGGTGCATAGCATATTTTTTAAAATCGGTGATGCCGAGATTTCTTAATACTTGTTCATCCACAAAAAAGTTACCTGTGATAGAACGGCTATCGCTAGTTAAAATTTCATAAGCAGCATCTGCAACAATTAATGGCTGACGGCTTGCATGGTATAAAAGTTTAGAAAAGTTCACAGCAATAGCAGCGGTCGCAATTAAGGTTTTAGGCCATAAAGAATTCACAGCAATACCGTATTTTTTAAATTCTTCGGACATGCCTAATGTACACATACTCATACCGTATTTAGACATGGTATAAGCTACGTGTTTTTTAAACCACTTGGGATTCATGTTGAGTGGTGGGGATAGATTTAGAATATGCGGATTAACGGATTTCTTTAAGTGTGGTAAACATATTTTAGAACACATAAAGGTACCACGAACGTTCACAGCGAACATAAGGTCAAAGCGCTTCATGGTAACATCTTGTGTATTACCCATATTAATAGCGCTAGCGTTATTAATTAAAATATCTAAACCACCAAATGCTTGGATAGTTTTATTCACCGCATCGGTAACCATCGCCTCATCACGCACATCGACAATTAAAGGCAATGCCTGACCGCCCGCTTTTTCTATTTCTTCCGCAACAGAATAGATAGTGCCTGCCAACTTTCCACCTTCTTCTGCCGTTTTTGCGGCAATCACAATTTTGGCGCCATCTCTAGCTGCCTTAAGAGCAATTTCTCGACCAATACCGCGGCTTGCGCCTGTGATAAACATCACTTTATCTTTTAAATTCGCTGTCATGCTACATCCCTTTTTTTTATAATTCCCGCCACATTTGGCGCCCTGGAACAACTTGATGCTTTTCACCTTTGCAGGTGTCGGATGATCTTTTTGGATAGATCACTATGCTCTGCAGCAGCCTAGGCGCTGCCAGCAACTTCACGGTTATCCGATAGTATGCTGCTGTTAGTATATGATTGCTATCTGTAAAAGCACAATTATTTGTGTCTAAAAATTCAACAGCATAAGCGTATGGATAACCTTGGTATGTTTCAAAACAGGCAGTTTGCTGCCACCCGCTTTCCGATCTGTTTATCCATGTTACTGTTGATATTTCCACAAAACAAGCTGGAGGTAAGGTAGGAATATCGGCTTCCAGCTTTTGAAGGATTTGTTTTTCGATGAGAAGGTGTTGGTATTTTTGTTGCAGGTGGCGGGTGGATTTTATGTAGGAAGATAGAGCGCTTAGCGTGTATAGGCTGAGTGCGCTGAAAGCTTGGAGGAAAAGTAGAACGAATAAGAGGATGTAGCCTTGGTGTTTTTTCATTTTGTTGTAAACCTATTATGTCACTGCCTTATGTCACTAGCATATATCACTGCCACGCCTGATAAAAACTGTCATGCCCGCGCAGGCGGGCACCCATCCAGAACATTCCCGGGGTTTTATATTTAAAATAAACGCACCCATTGTTACTTCATCTTTCTATCAGGATGGTGCCCGCCTGCGCGGGTATGACAGGTTTTTTTATCTACATCATCTCACAACAAAGCTATGTCTATGCTTACCCTGCAAAAACAAATTCACATCTACTCCAGAAACCTCACTCCAATTATTAATCTCCCTCGCCTCCTTCAACTGCCCACCCTGTATATATTTAAAATCAACCCGTTCAACGCCATCCACTAATTCAACTTTACGGCCTTCATTGCTAGCCATATATAAACCACCCCTAGCCCCCACAAACAATCGATGGCTCTCAAACTCGCTCAATTCTGCATAAGCTTTATATGGATAATTTAGCGGCCTAGCTAACACTAACCGCTGCTCACCCTGCTTAGCGTTAGCTTTAGCAACAAAAGCCATTTCCGCATGACGGCAATCCGAAATAACCACCAGTGTATTAGCATGAATAATTGGCTTACCACTAACAACTAACACATCCCTTTCTTCATTAATGCTCATCACATTCACCGTCAACCATGAAGCATGTTTAATTACTAATTCATGATCATTTCCTAAAATAGGATTTTTAATAAAACTCAATGACGCACATCCCGCATACCCTGCCGCATGAACTTCGGCTTTAATAGCATTGGTCGCTGTATTTACTTTATAAACCGCATCAATCAACTTAGCTTGAATAGCGGCATTTTTTTGATATTCAGAAAATAATGTCAGCAATATAATTAAAATTGACGCTCCAATTGACATAGCCAACATCAATTCAATCAATGTGGAACCATTAGATCGACACATTTAAGCAACCTGCTTTTTCCATCACTGAATGCTCGCACCCACCCTGCATACCACCCCATATTAATATCACTTTATCTGACAACACTAAGCTCTCTGCTTGTGGCAGATATTCTTTATTTTCTTCCTGCCATTCCGCTAAATAACTGTCTCTATCCTGATGCGTCAACAAAATATCTACCCGCTGAAGCGCAATATTAAAAGAATAAACTGCTTGAGTATTTTTGAAAGAAAGGAGTTGAACGGCATCAAGACTTAACAATAGGAAGGATAGAATAAATAAACTAATTAACACTTCAATCAACGATACACCGCGCTGCAAATAGCGCGGTGCTTTTATTTGCTTAACCAATAATCAACTATTCCTCTTCACAAAATCTGTCATAAATTCAGCAAGCGCATCAACACCTGCTTCTGGCATCGCATTATAAATACTTGCCCGCACACCACCACTCACGCGATGACCACGTAAATTAGTTAATCCTGCTTGCGTTGCTTCTTCCAAAAATATAGGAGTTAACGCTTCGTCTTGTAAATAAAACATGACATTCATCATCGATCGACATTCAGGCACGATGCGACTCACATAAAAATCACTGTACTGATCAACTACAGAATACAACTTTGCAGCCTTGCGCTGATTAACTGCATAAAAAGCATCCACTCCGCCGTGCTTTTTCATCCAAGCAAATGTTAAACCCGCGATATACCAGCTATAAGTTGGCGGCGTATTATAAAAAGAATGATGCTCGGCATGCAGCTTGTAGGAATAAAGCGAGGGAATATTAGGAAGAGGGTCTTTAATTAAATCTTCGCGAATAATAACAACAGTAATACCCGCTTGGCCAATGTTTTTTTGTGCGCCGGCGTAAATAATGCCGTACTGAGTCACATCAATTGGGCGGGAAAGAATCATTGAAGACATATCTGCAACCAATGGCACTTTGCCAGTATCTGGCACCCAATTAAATTCTAATCCATCAATGGTTTCATTTGGGGTGTAATGCACATACACAGCTTCTTCATTCAGCTGCCAAGTATCTTGAGGGGGAATCGCTAGCAAATGTTCTCTATGTTCAGTATGAGCAGCAACATTAATTGCCCCATAACGACTTGCCTCGGCAATGGCTTTCTTAGACCAAATACCAGTATCGATATAGTCGGCAGCCGTTTTTTTGCCAAATAGATTAACCGGCACCATCGCAAATTGTGCGGATGCCCCACCGGCTAAGAAAAGTACGTGATAATTTTGGGGAATATTCATTAATTCCCTGAGATCCGCCTCAGCTTGCAATGCTACTTGTTGAAACTCTGGTCCGCGATGACCTAGCTCCATAATAGACATGCCCGTTCCATTCCAATCCAGCATATCTTGCTGAGCTTGTAATAAAACCTCTTCGGGCAACATGGCAGGGCCTGCGCTAAAATTGTGCACTTTTCGC
This sequence comes from Gammaproteobacteria bacterium, assembly GCA_049294295.1. Classification (GTDB taxonomy): domain Bacteria; phylum Pseudomonadota; class Gammaproteobacteria; order DSM-16500; family DSM-16500; genus Aquicella. The sequence continues at coordinate 18,922 of JBAQCP010000034.1, forward strand.
ATCTTTCATCCTTCTATGGTTGCTAATGGGCAAAAAACCCCGCATTGCGTGCGGGCGTTACTGCATCCCGTCGTCCCGTG